>JBEOKH010000506.1:0-12559 GCA_040275625.1 Thauera sp.
GGGCCTGGGCGCGCGCGAGCGCGGGCAGGGCGAGGCCGGCCGCGAGCGTGCCGGCGCGCAGGAAGTTGCGGCGGTTCATGGAGTTCTCCCGATGATCGAAGCCGCCCCGGTGCGGGATGCCGCCGGGGCTTGATGGGTGGCCGTTGCCGGGCGGCCGGATGCGGAGCGCGTTGTGCAACGCCGCGGCGCGGACGGCCGATGCGAAGGATCGGCGTTGTTGTCCGGCGCGCATTGTCCGCGATTGCGGCGCACCGGTGAAGCGCCATCGGGGTGTGCTTGCGACGCGGGGCGCGAGGCGGGGCGGAGTCGTCGCCATGGGCAGGGGCTGCGCGGGTCGATACAATGGTGCGCATGAATCTGCCAGCTTCCGGGACGGCGCCGTGCTGCCCGGTCTGCCTTGGCGCATGCGTGCGCCCTTTCATGCACGTGGGCGGGCGCGATTACCTGCGCTGCAAGGCCTGCGAGGCCACCTTCCTGCATCCGGCGCAGCGCCCGGCGGCGGCGGACGAGCGCGCAGAATACCTGCTGCATCGCAACGACCCCGCCGACCCGGGCTACCGGCGCTTTCTCGCCCGCCTCGCCGACCCGCTGTGCGCGCGTCTGGCGCCTGTCGCCGAAGGCCTCGATTACGGCTGCGGCCCGGGTGCGGCGCTCGCCGCCATGCTGCGTGCAGCCGGCCATGTGGTCAGCGTCCATGATCCCTTGTTCGCGCCCGACCCGGCGCCGCTTGCGCGCCGCTATGACTTCGTCACCTGCACCGAGGTGGTCGAGCATTTCCACGCGCCAGCGGCCGAGTTCGCCCGCCTCGACGCGCTGCTGCGCGCGGGCGCCTGGCTCGGCATCACCACCTGTTTCCAGACCGATGACGCGCGCTTCGCAGGCTGGCACTACCGGCGCGACCCCACCCACGTGGTGTTTTACCGCGAGGCCACCTTCCGCGTGCTCGCGCGCCGCTTCGGCTGGCGCTGCGAAGTGCCGGCCAAGGACGTGGTGCTGATGTACAAGCCGCGCGTGCTCGACGCCACGCCGTCGCCCCTCTGCCCCAACCCCGACCGGGAGTCTCCATGAGCTACGAAACCCTCCTCTACGACCTCGCCGACGGTATCGCC
The DNA here is from genome assembly GCA_040275625.1 of Thauera sp. Classification (GTDB taxonomy): domain Bacteria; phylum Pseudomonadota; class Gammaproteobacteria; order Burkholderiales; family Rhodocyclaceae; genus Thauera. Next base: position 1,110 of record JBEOKH010000506.1, read on the forward strand.
GAGATCCGCCTGAACCGCCCGCAGCGGCTCAACTCGGTCAGCCGGCGGCTCTATGAAGAACTCAATGACGCGCTCACCCGCGCCGAGCAGACGCGTGAGGCGCGTGTGGTACTGCTCACTGGCGAGGGGCGCGCCTTCTGCGTCGGTGCCGACCTCAAGGAGCACAAGGTCGGGCGCACTGCCTTCGACCGCCGCCAGTACCTGAAGGGCGAGCAGGACGTCTGCCACCGCCTGCTTCACCTGCAGAAGCCAGTGGTCGCCGCGGTCAATGGCTATGCGCTCGGCGCCGGCGCCGAGATGGCGATCGCGTCCGACTTCATCCTGATGGCGCAGAGCGCGCAGATCGGCCTGCCCGAGATCTCGATCGGCAACTTCCTCGGCGGCGGCGTGACCTGGCTGCTGCCGCGCCTGGTCGGGCTGGCGAAGGCGCGCGAGCTGGTCTTCCTCGGCGAGCGCATCGGCGGCGAGGAGGCGGTGCGCATCGGGCTGGCGAACCGGGTGTATGCCGACGAGGGTTTCCTCGACGCGGCGCGCGCCTTCGCGAAGAAGCTCGCCGCCAAGGCGCCGTTCTCGATGGAGCTCGCCAAGCGCCAGCTGAACCTGTCGGCCGAGCGCACCCTTGACGCCTGCCTCACCGCAGAGCTCGAGGGCATGATGTTCGTCGGCACCACCCGTGACTGGCAGGAGGGCGTGGACGCCTTCGCCGAGAAGCGCGCGCCGATCTTTCGGGGGGAGTGACATGAGCGAGCGCACGAGCATGACCGCGGACACGGCTCACCGCAGCCCGCTGCACGACTTCCTCGCCCCCGACTCGATCGCCATCGTCGGCGCCTCGGCCGACCCCACCAAGCGCGGCTACAAGGCCATGGTCGGCCTGATCCGCGGCCACTATCGCGGCCGCATCTACCCGATCAACCCCAAGGTGCCCGAGATCCTCGGCGTGTCGACCTGCGCCACGCTCGACGACGTGCCCGGGCCGATCGACCTGGCGCTGATCTGCACGCCGGCGGCGACCCTGCCCGGACTGCTCGCTGAATGCGGGCGCAAGGGCGTCAAGGGTGCGGTGATCCTCGCCAGCGGCTTCCGCGAGACCGGGGAGGAGGGCGCCAGGCTCGAGCAGCAGGTGCTGGAGGCGGCGCGCGCGGGCGGCGTGCGCATCGTCGGACCCAACACCTCGGGCATGTTCAACCTGCACAAGAACGTCAATCTGCTCGACCTGCGCAACGTGCGCGCGGGCGACATCGGCTTCATCTCGCAGTCGGGCAACATGCTGCTGGCGCTGGTGCTCGAGGCCGAATACAACGGCCAGGTGGGTTTCTCGACCTATGTCGGCCCGGGCAACCAGACCGACGTCGGTTTCAACGACTACCTGCGCTATCTCGGCGAGGACGAGCACACCCGCGTCGCCACGCTGTACGTCGAGGGTTTTCGTGATGGCCAGCGCTTCCTGCAGGCAGCGCGCGAGATCACCCCGGTCAAGCCGGTGGTGGTGTACAAATCCGGCGCCACCGAGCTCGGCAGGAAGGCGGCGAGCTCGCACACCGGCGCGCTCGCCGGCAGCTACGCGATGACGGTGGACCTGCTGCGCCAGGTGGGCGTCAGCGTGGTGCATCACTCCGACGAGATCCTGCCGGTGGCCGAGGGCCTGGCGCTGATGCAGCAGGCGCGCGGGCGGCGCATCGCGGTGATCGCCGACGGTGGCGGCCAGGCCACGATCACGTCCGATCGCCTGTCCGAGGCGGGGCTGGAGCTTGCGGCGCTTTCTGCGGCGACGCGCAAGCGGCTGGCGGCCATCCTGTTCCCGCAGGCTTCGCTCGCCAACCCGGTCGACGTTGCCGGCAGCTCGGACGCCGACCCCGAGGTGCTCGCGCGCTGCGTGGAGATCGTCGCCGACGACGACAACGTCGATGCGGTGTTCCTGGTCGGCATGTTCGGCGGCTACCACACCCGTTTCGCGGAATCGCTGCTCGGCGGCGAGATGCGTGCGGCCGAGGCCATGATCGAACTCGCGCACGCGAGCGCCAAGCCGCTGGTGGTCTACAGCCTGTACGCGCCGGTCAGGCCGCCGCCGCTGCGTCGCCTGCACGAGGCGGGGCTGCCGGTGCATGCGTCGATCGAGCATGCGGTGAAGGTGCTGCAGGCGCTCGCCGAGCGCGGCCTCTACCTGCAGGACCGCCACGGACGCCCGCTGCAGGCCGGGGTGGCACCCGACGGGACGATGCAGGCGATGTTTGCGCGCGCGCAAAACGAGGGCCGCGACCTCTACGAATACGAGGCCAGGACCTTGTTGCGCACGCACGGCGTGGCGGTCGCGGGGGAAGTCGTCGCGCACACGGCGGACGAGCTCGCCGCGGCGGTGGAAATGTTCGGCGAGCAGGCGCTGGCGATGAAGGTGGTGTCGAAGGACATCCTGCACAAGTCGGATGCCGGCGGTGTAAGGCTGAACCTGCTCGGCGAGGCGGCGCTGCGGGGCGCTTACGCCCGGATCATGACGAGCTGTCGCGCGTACGACGCCAGCGCCGACATCCGGGGCGTGCTGGTAACGCCGATGGCGAGGAAGGGTACCGAGGTGATCGTCGGCGTGGTGCGTGACCCGATCTTCGGCCCGGTGCTGATGTTCGGGCTGGGCGGCGTCTTCGTCGAGATCCTCGAGGACGTGGCCTTCCGCGCCATCCCGCTGTCGCGCCGTGATGCCGAGACCATGGTCGAGCAGTTGAAGGGTCGCAAGCTCCTCGCCGGCGTGCGCGGCGAGCCTGCGGTGGACAAGGCGGCGCTGGTCGAGCTGCTGCTGAAGGTGTCGAGCATCGTTACCGCCTACCCGCAGCTCTCCGAGCTCGACCTCAACCCGGTGATCGCCTACCCGGATGGTTACGCGGTGGTCGACGCGCGCATCATCACCAACCGCACCGTGGCCAGCAACTGATCCCGGGCCGCCTGCGCCCGCGACGTGCACAATGCCGTCGGCCCCTTGCGCGTCGAAGGGCAGGGCTTGCCGACGGCGAAGGCCGTTCGTCCATCAACGCGACGCCTTACTGGCCATCAAGGAGTTTCTCGCATGCACAAGATCGTCTTCCTCGACCGCGACACGCTGGCCGCGCACATCCGCCTGCGCCGCCCGGCGTTCGAGCACACCCTGACCGCGCACGCTCGCACGCGCGCGGACGAGGTGACGGTGCGTCTCGCCGGGGCCAGCATCGCGATCATCAACAAGGTGAAGCTAAGTGCGGAGGTGCTTGAAGGCCTGCCCGACCTGCGCCTGATCGCGGTGGCGGCCACCGGCACCGACTGTGTCGACAAGGTGGCCTGCCAGCGCCTCGGCATCGCGGTGGCCAACATCCGCGGTTATGCGGTCAATACGGTGCCGGAGCATACCTTCGCGCTGCTGCTGGCGCTGCGCCGCAACCTGCTCGCCTACCGTGCCGATGTGCTTGCCGGTGAGTGGCAGCGGGCAGACCAGTTCTGCTTCTTCAACCATCCGATCTGTGATCTCGCCGGCGCGCGCCTGGGCATCATCGGCGCCGGAGCGCTCGGTCGCCGCGTGGGCGAGCTCGGTCGTGCCTTCGGCATGGACGTGGTGTTCGCCGCGCACAAGGGGCGGCGCGACATGGGCGGTTTGTATACGCCCTGGGACGAGGTGCTGGCCACCAGTGACGTGATCAGTCTGCACAGCCCGCTGACCGAGACCACCCGTGGCCAGATCGCGATGGCGGAGTTCCGCGCGATGAAGCGCCGGCCCTTGCTGATCAACACCTCGCGCGGCGGGCTCGTGGACGAGGCCGACCTGGTGCGTGCGCTCGACGAGGGCCTGATCGCCGGCGCCGGCTTCGACGTCACCAGCAGTGAACCGCCGCCGCTGGACAATCCGCTGCTGCAGGTGGCCGGACGCCCGAACGTGATCCTGACGCCGCATGTGGCCTGGGCGTCGGACGAGGCGCAGCAGGCGCTGGCGGATCAGCTCATCGACAACATCGAGGCCTTTGTTGCGGGGCGAGGGCAGAATCTCGTGTGCGATCCGGGGGGCGCAAGCGCGTAAGGCTTCGCCGCGTCCGCTCCTGCAGATCTTCCGGCTTCGCCGCGGCTTGACATTGCCTGTAGGAGCGGCGGCAGCCGCGAATCGGGCCGCACTCCGACCGCTCGCCGCCGGGTTCGCGCCTGCCGGCGCTCCTACGGAAACCGTCGCGGCCTGGGGTGGGATTTAGGAGCGGCGGCAGCCGCGAACCCGTCGGCGGGGCCTGCGCGGCGATGATTCGGCCGGGAGCAAATGAAAGACCGGACCCCAGCGACCCCAGGCCGGTAATGCAAGGCCCCGGCGCCCGCAGGGAAGCGGGGGCCGGGGCCTTGAATTTCAGCACACGGCCCCCGCGCGGGGGCCGTCGCCGATCAGACGAACTGCACGACCTGTGCGGCGCCGCGGGCCTTGGCGGCCTGCGGGTCGTTGAAGTCGGCCAGCAATTGTGACTGCTTCGCCTTGGCCAGCGCCACGTGACGCTCCTTGACGTGGCCGTAGCCGCGGACGTCGTCCGGCATGCTGGCGAGCTTGACCGCGGTCGCGAGGTTGTCGCGGTTGAGCCTGGCACACAGGTCGCTGAGCAGGCGGTCGTAGTCCTCGATCGCCTGGCGCTCCATGCGACGCTCCTCCGTGTTGCCGAAGACGTCCCACTTGCCGCCGCGCAGGTGCTTGAGCTTGGCGAGGTGGCGGAAGGCCTTCAGGATCCACGGGCCGTACTTCTGCTTGATCGGCTCGCCGGTCTCGGGGTCGCGCTTGGAGAGCAGCGGCGGGGCGAGGTTGTACTCGACCGTGTAGCCGTGGGGGAACTGCGCGTCGAGCTCGGCCAGGAAGGCCGGGTCGGAGTGCAGGCGGGCGACCTCGTACTCGTCCTTGTACGCCATCAGCTTGTAGAAGTAGCGCGCGGCGGCCTCGGTCAGCGCGGAGCTTTCCGGTGTGACGCGCTTCTCCGCTTCCATCACGCTCTTCACCTTGGCCGCGTAGCGGCGGGCGTAGGCGGCGTCCTGGTAGCCGATCAGGTCGGTCACGCGGATCTCGAGCAGACGCTTCACTTCACCCGTGGCGCCGACCGAGTCCACGATCTGGCGCGCTTCGGCGGTCAGCTCGGGCAGCCTGGGTGCCTTGGCTTCGTACTTGTGGATCTCGGCCTTGACGAAGTCGAGGTCGACCACCGCCATGCGGCCCCACTTGAACGCGAGCAGGCTCATGTCCACACCGACGCCGGCCTGCTTGATTGCGGTCTCGAAGGCGGCCGCACTGATCGGCAGCGCGCCGGCCTGGTAGGCTACGCCGACCATGAACATGTTGGTCGCCATGCTGTCAGCGAACAGGCCTTCGGCCAGCGTCTGCGCGTCGAGGTAGATGTTCTCGCCCTTGCGTGTGACGCGATCGATGCCCTGGGTCAGGCGGTCGATGCTGGGGAACTGCACCGACTTGTCCGACACCATGTAGCCGGTGGGCGCCTGGCCGGTGGACACGATCGCGATCGTGCGCTCCGGATGACACTTGTCCAGGTTCTTGTTGTCGGTGGCGTTGAGGATATCGAAGCCGAGGTAGAGGTCGGTGCTGCCGTCCGAGATCTTGTTCGAGCCGTCGAACTGGGTGGCGGTGATCTTGATGTCCGAGATCACGGTGCCGCCCTTCTGCGCCAGGCCGGTCTGGTCCAGGCCCACCGCCCACTTGCCGTCGATGCGCGCGGCATTGGCGATGGTCGCCACCACGGTCACCGAGCCGGTGCCGCCGATGCCCATGACGTGGGCGCCGAAGTTGTTCGGGTCGACCTTGAAGACGGGATCCGGAAGCGCGCGATCGAGCGCGGGCAGGCGGCCTTTCTTCTTTTTCTTGCCGTCGGCAGACTCGGGTGCGGCGTTCGGCGTGATGGTGAGGAAGGACGGGCAGAAGCCCTTCACGCACGAGTAGTCCTTGTTGCACGAGGGCTGGTGGATGCGCGTCTTGCGGCCGAACTCGGTCTGCACCGGCTCGACCGACATGCAGTTCGACTTCTCGCCGCAGTCGCCGCAGCCTTCGCACACGCGCTCGTTGATCACCATCAGCGCTGCCGGCTCGTAGGCCTTGCCGCGACCACGCTGGCGGCGCAGTTCGGCGGCGCATTCCTGGTCGTGGATCAGCACGGTGGTGCCTTCGATCTCGGCGAGCACCTTCTGCGCTTCGATGAGGCGGTCGCGGTGCCAGACTTCGGTGTTGCCCGACAGATTCACCGCGTTGTAGCGCGAGAGGTCCTCGGTGGTGACGATGACGCGCTTGACGCCGTTGGCGATCAGTTCGGCCACCATCGCGCGCACCGGTTCGGCGCCCATGATCTCCTGGCCGCCGGTCATCGAGGTGTGGCTGTTGACCAGGATCTTGAAGGTGATGTTGGTGTTGGTCGCCGCACAGTAGCGCACCGCCAGACTGCCGGAGTGGGCGTAGGTGCCGTCACCCATGTTCTGGAAGATGTGCTTGGTGTTGGTGAAGGGCTGCATGCCGATCCACTGCGCGCCCTCGGCGCCCATGTGGGTGCCCATGACCACGCCGCGGTCCATCCACATCGCCATGGTGTGGCAGCCGATGCCGGCCGACACGATGCTGCCGTCGGGGGCCTTGGTCGAGGAGTTGTGCGGACAGCCCGAGCAGTACCAGGCCGAGCGCGTGAGCGAGGTCAGCGAGTTGCGGCTGTGGATCTCGTCCAGGCGCTTGATCCAGCCTTCGGCCGATTCCAGCCTGGTCTTGCGCGACAGGCGGGCGTGCAGCGCACGGGCGATGATGTCCGACTCGAACTCGCCGTGGAAGGGCAGCAGGTCGCGGCCTTCCTCGTCGCGCTTGCCGACGATGCGCGGCGCGTTGGCGCTGCCGTAGAGGATTTCCTTGGCGAACAGCTCGATGAACGGGCGCTTCTCCTCGACGACGAGGATTTCCTCGAGGCCGCGCGCGAAGTCGCGGATGTCGTCCGGCTGCAGCGGGTTGAGCATGCCGATCTTGAGGATGCGCACGCCGGCGCGGCGCAGGGCGTCGTCGTCCAGGCCCATTTCCATGAAGGCCTGGCGCAGGTCGTGGTAGGTCTTGCCGGCGGTGATGATGCCCAGCCAGGCGTCGGCGTTGGGCAGCGTGACCTTGTTGAGGCCGTTCTCGCGGGCGTACTGGCGGGCGAGCTCCTGGCGCGCGTAGTACAGCGTGCGCTCCATGTCGAGCGCATCCTTGCGCACGTTCATGCCGAGGTTGACCTCGGGGGTGTAGGGGCGACCGTCTAGCTCCACCACCGGGGTGACGAACTTCATGCGCTCGGGGTCGACGATGGCGCTGCCGTTGCCGTCGGCGATGTTGGTGACGATCTTGAGGCCCGCCCACAGGCCGGAGATGCGCGACAGGTAGTAGCCATGCAGGCCGAAGTCGAGGATGTCCTGCACGTTGGCCGGGTACAGCGACGGAATGCCGACGTGGTAGAACATGGCTTCCGACTGGCTCGGCAGCGAGGACGACTTGCAGCTCGGGTCGTCGCCGAAGATGGCGAGCACGCCGCCGTTCTTGAGCGTGCCGGTGTAGTTGGCGTGCTTGAGCACGTCACCCGAGCGGTCCACGCCCGGCGCCTTGCCGTACCAGGTGCCGACGACGCCGTCGAACTTCTGCTTGCCCACCGTGTGCAGCATCTGGGTACCCCAGACGGCGGTGGCGGCGAGGTCTTCATTGAGCCCGTCGACGAACTGGATGTTGTGCTGCATCAGCAGCTTCTGCTGCTTGATGAAATTGGCGTCGAGCATGCCCACGGGCGAGCCGCGGTAGCCGGACACGAACATGGCGTTGTTCAGACCGCGACGACGGTCGAAGCGGATCTGGTCCATCGTCAGGCGCACCAGCGCCTCGATGCCACCGATGTGGATGATGCCTTCTTCCGCGGTGAATTGCCGGGTGAGATCCTGTTTGGAGGACATCTGTCTTCCTCTCCTCTCTGCGGGTGGGTTGCCCGCCGGCGGTGGAGCCGTCGTGCGCCATTCGGCGCAGCGGTGGCTCCGCCCCGCGGGGGCTTCGTTATGGTCAGGCGAAACGGAACGAGACGTTGCCGAGATCCTGGAAGCGGACGTTGACGTTGTCGCCCTTCTTGACCGGGATCGCCTCGGTGACGCCGCCGGTCATGATGAAGGTGCCGGCCGGGATCTCCTGGCCGCGCTTGCCGAGCTCGTTCGCCATCATCGCGATCGCGACCAGCGGGTTGCCGAGCACGGCAGCGCCGGCGGCCATCGACCTGACCTCGCCGTTGATCTCGAGCACCACGCCCAGCGTCGGCAGGTCGAGCTCGCCGAGGTCGCGCATGTTGCCGCCGATCACGAAGCGGGCCGAAGAGGTGTTGTCGGCGATCACGCTCTTGAGGTCGAACTTGAAGTCGCGATAGCGCGAGTCGATCACTTCGACCGCCGGCAGCACGAAGTCGATTGCCGCCATGACGTTGCCGATGTGGCAGCCGGGGCCGCGCAGCGGGGCCTTGGTGACGACGCAGATCTCGGCTTCGACCTTGGGGTGGATCAGTTCGTCGAACTTGACCTCGCCGCCGTCCGGCACCGACATGTAGTCGGCCACGAAGCCGAACACGGGGGTCTCGACGCCCATCTGCTTCATCTTGGCGCGCGAGGTCAGGCCCGCCTTGAGGCCGGCGACCTTGTTGCCGCGGGCGAGCTTGCGGCGCTTGATCTCGTCCTGGATGGCGTAGGCGTCATCCCAGTCCATGTCGGGGTAGTCATCGGTGATCTTGGTGACGTCGTGAACCTGAAGCTCGGCGTTTTCGAGGTGTTCGGCGAGCTTGGCGATGGTGGCCTGGTCGAGGGTGAGTGCCATGAGTGAATTCCTTGTCAGATGAAGCGGACCGACGTGCCACCGAGGCCGCCGACGTTGCAGGTGAGGCTGTCGCCGGCGACGACCGGGACGAGCGGGGATTGCGAACCGGAGAGGATGATCTCGCCGGCCTTGAGGCCGATGCCCAGGCGTCCCAGGGTGTTGGCCAGCCAGGCGATGGCATTGACCGGCGAGCCCTGCACGGCGGCGCCGGTAGAGGTGCTGATGATGTCGCCGTTCTTGGCGAGCACCATGCCAGCGAGCGCGAGGTCGAGCTGGCGCGGGCTCTTGCGCACGCCGCCGAGCACCAGCACGCCGCACGAGGCGTTGTCGGCCACGGTGTCCTGGATCTTGATCTTCCAGTCCTTGATGCGCGAATCGACGATCTCGAAGCAGGGCACCACGCAGTCGGTGGCGCGCAGCACGTCGGCCGCGGTCACGCCCGGGCCCATCAGGTCGTTCTTGAGGATGAAGGCGACTTCGGCCTCGGCCTTGGGGGCGATCATCGACGAGGCGACGATCGGCTCGCCTTCGTTGTAGACCATGTTCGACAGCAACTGGCCGAAGTCGGGCTGGTTGACCTTGAGCATGTCCATCACGACCTTGCTGGTCACGCCGATCTTCTTGCCGACCACGGTGTGGCCGTCGTCGATCTGGCGCTGAATCATGCGCAGCTGGATGTTGTAGGCATCCTCGATGGTGATGTCGCTTTCGCGGTCGGTCAGCGGGGCGACTGCGGTGAGGGTCTTGAGCGCGGTGTACAACTCGTCGCCGTAATGATTGATCTTGCTCTGGTCCATGTTGTGTTCTCTGTGCGGTGTTCGGTTGGGGCGTCGTTACCGGGCGTGCGGCGGCAGGGGGCTGAGGGCAGGGCGCCGGGGCCCCGCCACCGTGCTTGTGTCCGGTATCAGTACTTGATCATCACGTTGCGCAGCTCGGTGTAGAACTCGAGCGAGTGCACGCCGCCCTCACGGCCGATGCCGGACTGCTTGGAGCCACCGAACGGCGTGCGCAGGTCGCGCAGGAACCAGCTGTTGATCCAGCACAGGCCGACTTCGATCTCATTGGCCATGCGCATCGCACGGCTGATGTCCTGGGTGTGTACCGAGGTGGCCAGGCCGTAGCGGTTGGCGTTGACCATGTTCAGCACTTCTTCTTCGGTGTCGAAGGGCTGGATATGGCAGCAGGGCCCGAAGATTTCCTCAGTGACCACGGTCGCGGTCTCCGGCAGGCCGGTCCAGATCGTGGGCTGCACCCAGCAGCCGTCCTTGAGCTCGTCCGGCATGTCGGGGATGCCGCCGCCGCAGACGATGTTGGCGCCCTCGGCCTTGGCCTTGGCGTACATGCCGAGCACCTTGGCCTGGTGCTTCTTGCTCACCAGCGGGCCGATCTTGGTGTCGGCGTCGAAGGGACGGCCCGGTTTCATGGTCTCGGCGGTGTGCTTCATCGCGGCGACGACCTTGTCGAAAATCGGGCGCTCGACATACACGCGCTCGGTGCCGAGGCAGACCTGGCCGGCGTTCTCGAAGCACGAGCGGGTGAGGGTGGCGATGGTGTTGTCGAAGTCGCAGTCGGCGAACACCACGGCGGCGTTCTTGCCGCCGAGCTCCAGCGACACCGGGCGGATGCCGTCGGCGCCGGCCTTCATGATCGCGGTGCCGGTCTTGGTCTCGCCGGTGAAGGTGATGCCGTTGACGTCCGGGTGGGCGGTCAGGAAGGAGCCGGCGGAATCCACGCCGAAGCCGTTCACCACGTTGTACACGCCCTTGGGCATGCCGACCTTGTTCATCACTTCGCCGAGCAGGGTGGCGGTGCTCGGGGTGTCTTCCGAGGGCTTGACCACCACGGTGTTGCCGCAGGCGAGCGCCGGACCGGCCTTCCACGTCATCAGCAGCAGCGGCAGGTTCCACGGACAGATGATCGCGATCACGCCGCGCGGCGTGCGCACGCCGTAGCTGCGTGCGGTCTTGCCGTCAGGGGTGCGCATCTCGAAGGATTCGGTCGACACGTTCTTGATGGTGTCGGTGAAGATCTTGAAGTTGGCCGCGCCGCGCGGGATGTCGATGTGCGAAGCGAGGTGGGCCGGCTTGCCGGTGTCGGCGATCTCGGCCTGCAGGAAGTCGTCAAAGCGATGGTTGATCTCGTCGACCACGGCGTCGAGCATCTTGCAGCGCTCGACCACCGACAGCTTGCCCCAGGGGCCCTTGAGTGCGGCCTTGGCGGCGGCGACGGCGGCGTCGACTTCCGGCTTGCCGGCCTCGTACACCATGCCGATCAGCGAGTTGTCGACCGGGTTGCGGTTTTCGTAGGTCTTGCCGCTGGCGTTGGTGACGTACTCGCCGTTGATGAAGTTCTTGATCTCTTTCATGCTCGATGTGTCCTCAGGTAGTGGGTCGGGTTGCCAGACGCGGTTCGGCTGCCGCTTTCCTCGATACGACTCGCCCGCAGGTTCGAGCCGCTTGTTGCCAATGCCGCGGATGTCTCCGCCTTGAGACGGGAGTGTGCTGCAGTGCGAGATTAAATGTAAATCTCGAGATTTTATACTCGAGATTTTATCGGTGCGCAAGGCCCCGATAAAAAAAGCGCTTCGGACGTGGCTTCGCGTTTGCCGAGCCGCCCGCAG
>JBEOKH010000507.1:0-7496 GCA_040275625.1 Thauera sp.
GGGCGCCTGCGGCTGGTCAGCGTGGCGGCGCGCCTATAGACTCGCGGGCGAACCCCAACCGGCCGCCGTACGCGGCCCTCGCACGGCACTCCGAACATGCTCCAGCACTCCGCCCCTTCCCCCGCCTGGCTCCAGCGCGACATGGCACAGGTCGATGCGATCATCCGCAGCCACCTGAACAGCGACGTGGCGCTGATCCGCCAGGTCGTCGAGCTCATCCTGCACGGGGCCGAGCGGCAGCGCCCCGCGCTGGTGCTGGCGACGGCGCGCGCGCTCGGTCAGGCGGACGGGCGCCGGCACGCGCTCGCCGCGGCGATCGAGCTGATCCACATCTCGCTCGCGCTCCACGACGACGTCACCGAGGCCAGCGGCGGCGCGGCGGACGGGCACGGCGCGGGTGCGATGTTCGGCAACGCCGGCAACATCCTGCTCGGCGACCTGTTGTACACCGGGGCTTTCCGTCTGATCGTGGACCTCGATGACATGGAGGTGATGCGGGTGCTGGCGGACGCGACCAACATCATCGCCGAGGGCGAGGTGATGTACCGGGTGGCGTGCACCGAGCCAGGGGGCCTTTCGTCGGAGGCCTGGCTGGACATCGCACGCCGGCGGCGGGCGAAGCTGTTCGAGGCCGGGGCAGAATGCATGGCGATCCTGCACGGTGCCGAACCCACCGTGCGCGCGGCGCTGGCGCGCTTCGGCCTGCATGCGGGCACGGCCCATGCGCTGCGCACCGAGGTGGAGGATGCGGCGCGCTTCGGCATCGCGGACGTGGAGGTGCGTGCAGTGCTCGAGATCGAATCGGCGCACGCCGCGATTGCCGCGCTCGGCGCCACGGCGCTGCCCGCCGCCGATGCACTCGGTCCGCGCCCCTCCCCTCGCGCCGACGCTTCCCTGTAGGAGCGGCGGCAGCCGCGAACACGGCGAACACGGCGCCCGGTCGGTCGTATCGCGCATTCCTTGCGCCGACGTTCGCGCCTTCCGGCGCTCGTACGAAAACCGTTGCGCTCCCGCCCCTGCAGGAGCGGCGGAAGCCGCGAACACGGCGCCCGGGCGGCCGTATCGCGCCTTCCTTGCGCCGACGTTCGCGCCTTCCGGCGCTCCTACGAAAACCGTTGCGCTCCCGCCCCTGCAGGAGCGGCGGCAGCCGCGAATCCACCCCTTCATCCCGAAAGCTCAGTGCAGCCGGGTGCGCTCCTGCATGCGCGCTGGCCGGCGGGGCGGATTCAGGCAGCGCGGCACTCGTTGGCGAGCGGTTTGTGGGTGCGGCCGTCGAGCAGCAGGCCCTTCCACGGCAGGTCGATCCACACCAGGCCGCTGGCGCTGTCCTCGAAGCGGGGCAGGCCCGAGTACGAGGGGTCGCGTTCGAGCTGGTACTGGCCGCCGTTCCAGGCGAGCTGGATGCGGTGATTGACCGCGTTGGCGACCTCGCGCTGCAGGCGCAGGTGTTCGCCGCGCTCGCAGCGGTAGTCCCCGCTCGGCAGGGCGAACTCGAACTGGCCGACCTGCTGGCTGAGGCCGCTGCCGGTCGCCACTTCGGGCGGCGGCAGCAGGGCGCAGGCATGGAGCCCGAGTGCGCTGCCGAGGAGGGCGGCGGTCGCGCCCAGGGTGCTGATCGTCAGGCGCATCACCTCAGCTCCAGCAGGCTGTCGTCCCACTTTTCGTGCTTGTGCAGGCCGACCAGGTTGGCGACCGTGGCGGCGATGTTCGACAGGCCGGCGGTTTCCGTCCGCTTCAGGCCCAGCCTGCTGGCGCTGACGTTGTCGTAGAGGATCAGCGGCACCGGGTTGAGCGTGTGCGCGGTTTTGGCCTTGTAGCTGCCGTCCTTGTTCTGCGCCGGCTGCTTGGTCTTCTTGTCGAGCTCGAACATCTCGTCGGCGTTGCCGTGGTCGGCGGTGATCAGCGCCACCCCGCCTGCGGCGTCGATCGCCGGCAGCAGACGCGCGAGCGCCAGGTCCACCGCCTCGATCGCCATGGTCGCGGCGCGGAAGTTGCCGGTGTGGCCGACCATGTCGCCGTTGGCATAGTTGCAGCGCAGCACCCTGTACTGGCCCGACCGCAGCGCGGCGATCATCGCGTCGGTGATCTCGGCCGCCTTCATCCACGGGCGCTGCTCGAAGGGCACGACGTCGCTGGGGACTTCCTGCCAGGTCTCGCCGTCGAACTTGTTCGAGCGGTTGCCGTTCCAGAAATAGGTGACGTGGCCGAACTTCTGCGTCTCGGAGCAGGCGAACTGGGCGAGGCCGGACTTGCTGAACCACTCGCTGGAGGTGTCCTTGATCGCCGGCGGGGCGACCAGGTAACGCTTGGGCAGCTGCAGGTCGCCGTCGTACTGCAGCATGCCGGCGTAGGTGACTTGCGGATGGCGCACGCGGTCGAACTTGTCGAAGTCGTCCTCGACGAAGGCGCGCGTGATCTCGAGTGCGCGGTCGCCGCGGAAGTTGAACAGCACCACCGAGTCGCCGTCCTCGATGGTGCCGATCGGTTTTCCAGCGTCGGCAATGACGAACTCGGGCAGATCCTGGTCGATGGTGCCGGGGTGCTTCGCGCGCAGGCCATGCACCGCGTCGGTGGCGTTGGCGAACTGCAGGCCCTCGCCGAGCACGTGGGTGCGCCAGCCGCGCGCCACCATCGGCCAGTTGGCGTCGTAGCGGTCCATGGTGATGGTCTGGCGGCCGCCGCCGGAGGCGATGCGGGCGTCGAAGCCGGCGCTGCTGATGTCCTGCAGGAAGGCCTCGAAGGGCACCACGTAGTCGAGCGCGCTGGTCTCGGGTACGTCGCGGCCGTCGAGCAGCGCATGGATGCGCACGGTGGCCACGCCCTCGGCCTTGGCCTGCACGACCATCGCCTTGAGATGGTCGATGTGGCTGTGCACGTTGCCGTCGGAGAACAGGCCGATGAAGTGGAGCACGCCCGCTTTTCCGTTTGTGCCCGCCTTGGCGCCGGCGATGATCTGCTGCCAGGCCTCGCCCTGCCAGATCGCGCCTTCGGCGATGGCGTTGGCGACCAGCGCCGCGCCCTGCGCGTACACCTGGCCGGCGCCGATGGCGTTGTGGCCGACCTCGGAGTTGCCCATGTCGTCGTCGGAGGGCATGCCGACCGCAGTGCCGTGGGCGCGCAGGGTGACGTTGGGGTACTGGGCGAACAGGCGGTCGAGTGTGGGCTTGCGCGCGGCGTCGATGGCGCTGCCGACCTCGTGCTTCGGAATGCCGTAGCCGTCCATGACGATGACGACGACCGGACCTTTGACGCCGGCGAAGGCGGGGAATTTCTGCAGCATGGTCGCTTCCTGAAGGAGAAATCCGGGGGCCGGCGCGACAGATGGTGGGGGGGCCGGCGAAGCTGATATTTTCCGTCAAATCAGCGGCGGATTTTCATGTGCGTTTTTTATCGGCGCAATGGTTTGTGTCGCCGCTACGGGCCAGCCCACAGCACCTCGCCGCCGGCGTCGCGGTAGGCGAGGTAGGCGCGCAGGTCGAACTCGTACTGGTGGTAGTCCGGTTCCATGTGCAGGCAGAGCTGGTAGAAGGCCTTGTCGTGCGCGCGCACGCGCAGGTGAGCGAGCTCGTGCACCACGATCATGCGCAGAAACGCCTCCGGCGCCGCGCGGAACAGGGTGGCGATGTGGATCTCGCGCTTGGCCTGCAGGCGCGCGCCCTGAACGCGCGAGATGGCGGTGTGGGTGCCGAGGGCGTTGCGGATCACGTGCAGGGTGTTGTCGAAGCGCACCTTGCCGAGCGGCGGCGCGCTGCGCAGATGTTCGGCCTTGAGCGCCTGCACGTAGTCGTAGAGCGCGCTGTCCGAGCGCACCGCGTGGGCCTGCGGATAGCGCCCCAGCAGCGCGGCGGCGAAGCGGCCCTGCTCGATGAGGGCGAGCACCTGCTGCTGCAGATGCACCGGATAAGCGGCGAGGTAGGCGGGCGAAGGGCGGGGTTGCATGGCGCGGCGGGGGGGGGGCGTTGCGGTGGCAGTCGGGGACTGCGTACGTGGGTTCAGTCCTGCGCCGGGCGGCGCTTTTGCGCCTCGGCCCACAGCGCCCGGCCGAAGATCTTCCAGATCGGTCCGCCATGGCTTTCCATGCCGACGCCGGCGCTCTCTTCCATCGTGCGCAGCATCAGGCTGGCGAGGCCGAAAAGCGTGACCTTCGCGCCCAGTTGCTGGTCGTCCGGATTGGCTGCAGCCTGGTGGATCCTGTCCTGCGAGTGCTCCAGCGCTTCGCGCGCCAGTTCGCGCACCTGCGCCTCGTCGAACCAGTCGATGCCGAGCGCAACACCCATGCGTTCGATCTCGTGCTCGATCTTGCGCGTGGCTTCCTCGTAGTTTTCAAATCCAGCCATGGCAGCTCCCTGGATGTGTGACGTTCATTTGCTGCGTGGCGTCACGGTGTTGGCTTCAAGGCGTTCGGGTGCCGGGCTTACACGCGCAGCAGCAGCACCTTCAGTGGCGGGTT
Source organism: Thauera sp. (assembly GCA_040275625.1). Classification (GTDB taxonomy): domain Bacteria; phylum Pseudomonadota; class Gammaproteobacteria; order Burkholderiales; family Rhodocyclaceae; genus Thauera. The sequence continues at coordinate 4,451 of JBEOKH010000507.1, forward strand.
GTCGTCGCGGCTGGGGAAGTCCGCGTCAGGGGTGATCCATTCGGCCTCTCGTACCGGACGGCCCGCCTTGTGTGCGCTGCGCTCGAGCTGCTCGAGCCAGTCCTCGCGGCGCACCCGGGCGACGTTGTTGCAGCAGATCAGGGTGCCGCCTTCCTCGGTGGCGAGCAGCGCGGGCTTGAACAGCGCGGCGTAGTCATGCACCAGGTCGACCACGCCGAAGGGACTCTTGGCGTAGCGCGGCGGGTCGAGGAAGACAAGGTCGAAGCGGTGCGGCGCCAGCTCGGGGAAGGGCGGCAGGTGCTTGCCGCGCACCATCTTCGGCTGGCCGATGCCGGCGTACTGGCGCAGGGCGGCGAAGGCGTCGGATTTGATGAAGCGTACACGGATCGGCAGCTCGTTGAGGCGGGCATTGTCCTTGCCGACCGCGAGGCTGGACTCGGCGAAATCCACATTGACCACGTGGCGCGCGCCGGCCTTGGCCGCCGCGACACCGACGCCGCAGGTGTAGGCGAACACGTTGAGCAGGGACTTGCCCGCGGCCTCCTGCATGACGCGCCGGCGCGCGGCGCGCAGGTCGAGGAACAGCCAGGGGTCCTGCCCGCCGTGGCGGGCCTGGAAGCGGTAGCGCACGCCGAGCTCGGAGAATTCCGACGGCTGCTCGGCTATCGCTTGCTGCTCGGGAGAGAGCGTGTTGGCGATGCGCGAGTTCTTGCCGCTGCGGTCGTTCCACACCAGCGGCAGGCCGGGCTGGGCCGCGGCGTAGAAGGCCTCGAGCTCGGCCAGCTGCTCGGCGCTCAGCGGACGATGGAAGGTCTGCGCCAGCAGCACGGCGCCGTAGCGGTCGACCGTGATGCCGGGCGCGCCTTCGACGGTGCCGTGAAAGAGGCGCCAGGCATCGGTGTGTTCGGCAGCCAGTTGTGCAATCAGCGGCGCGCGGGCGGCGAGCGCAGCCGAGAGCAGGTCGGTGAGGGAGGAAGACATGGCGGTTCCGACGCGGGGCGCGCCAGTATGCCCGAAGCGCGCCTGAATGAGGGTTCGTGCCGGGGGAAGCACGGATCGCCGTCCGGGCCGCGCCGATGCCGGGCTGGAGCGGGTTTCATCCTGTGCGCGGGCGCGGGCGCGGGAGCGCACACGGGGCTTCAGGCGGATCCGGCCGTCGTGGCGGTACCGTCCGGGATGGCGCGGGCGGCGCCGGGTGCGGGCCCTCCCCCCCGATAGGCGCGGGCTTCGTCCTGCAGCCAGGCGGCGAAGCGCTGCAGGGCGGCGCTCGGGCCCGGGGTTTCGGGCATGACCAGGTAGTAGGCCTGTGCCGACTCGAGCGAGCGCTCGAAGGGCACCACCAGCTCGCCGGCGGCGAGTTCGCGCTGCGCGAGGAAGCGCGGCACGAGCGCCACGCCGAGGCCGGCGAGCGCGGCCTCGATCAGCATCGAGAAGAGCTCGAAGCGCGCGCCGGCGCTGATCTCGGCGTCGCCCACCCCGGCGTGCTCGAACCAGCGTGGCCAGGCGTCGTGGCGCCCGCTGTGGTGCAGCAGCGGCAGGCGGGCGAGGTCGGCGGCGGTGGTGCAGCCTTCGGGCGGCAGCAACTGCGGGCTGCAAACCGGGATCATCTCCTCGCCGAAGAGTGCGATGGCGCTCGCCCCCGGCCACTCCGGGGCGCCGAAGTGGATCGCGGCGTCGAAGCCGGTGTCGGTGAAGATGAAGGGCTGCGAGCGCGTCGTCAGGTTCAGCGTGATCTCGGGGTGGCGGGCCTTGAAGGCCCCCAGGCGCGGGATCAGCCAGCGCGTGGCGAAGGTCGGCACGACGGCGAGTTCGAGCACGTTGCGTTCGCCGCGATGTGTCATCAGCGCGCCGGTGTGGCGCTCGAGGCGATCGAGGTCCTCGCCGATCTGACGGGCGTAGAGCTCGCCGGCCTCGGTCAGCGAGATGCGCTTCTTGACGCGATGGAACAGCGCCAGGCCGAGGTAGTCCTCGAGCGCGGCGATCTGCTTGCACACCGCGCTCTGAGTCAGCGACAGCGCGACCGCGGCGCGGGTGAAGCTCTGGTGGCGTGCCGCGGCCTCGAAGGCGACGAGCGCCTCCAGGCTGGGGATGCGTCGTCTCACCGGTTGTTCCTTCCGTTCATGATCACCTTCGCATTTTTCGTTTGAACCGTCCCCGTCGGTAGCCAAGAATCGCGCCTCGCCAGCCCGCCATCCATGGGCGGCAAACGATGAACACAGCCAGATTACGGAGACGGCAGACAATGCATCAGATGCAGACGATCGAGCAACAGGCAGCGGACCGGACGATGATGGCCGCCGAGGTGCGCGCGGCGATGGCCGATGCGGGCGAGCGTGGTGGTGCGCGTGCCGAGATCGGCGAGGCGGGCGAGCTCGCCCACGCCGTGGTGCTCGGCTACAACTGAAACGGCGCCCGCTCGATGGACATGCGATCGCCGGTGTCGCACCCGGCCAGCACAGCGGGGGTGTGGTGAACGCCCAGCGCACCCTGAACCACCCGCTGCGACTGCCGCTCGCCGGCGAGATGCATGCGCGCCCCTTCATGCGCATCGAGCCGCCCGAGCGCGTACTCCATCTGGCGCTGTTCGCCGGCGACGCGCTCGACCGCCACCACGCCTGGCTGGGCGAGCTTTGCGAATGCTTCGGCGTCAGCGCGCCGCAGCGCGGGGCGAGCTACTTCTTCCACGATTTCGGCCCCTGGCGGTTGAAGTGGGAGAACCACTCCGAGTTCTCCACCTTTACCTTCGCCTTTCGTGGCGACGGCACAGGCGACTTCGCGGACGACCTGCTGCGTCGCCTGCCGCAGGCCTGGCTGGCGCAGCTGGCCGGGCACGTGATCTCGGCGGCCCAGCTCGCCTTCGCCGCCGCCGCCGGGCAGCCGCTGGCGGCGAACGATCCCTGGCTGCGCACACAGTTCTCGGGGCCGCTGATCGCCGGCGCGCGGGTGATGGCGGGGGGCGAGGTGTGGTCGGACTTCCTGGTCCAGCCCGATGGGGTCAGCCGCTTCCTGCTGCGCGACGTCGGGCTGCGCGAGTTCCAGGCCGGAC
>JBEOKH010000508.1:0-6840 GCA_040275625.1 Thauera sp.
GGGCGCGGCGGGTGCCTGATACAGGCGGGCGATCGCGTGGTAGAGCAGTTCGAGCGAGCGATTGCTGCGTTGCAGTTCGGCGGTTTTCTCGGTGACGCGCTGCTCGAGCAGGTGGTAATGGCGGGCGAGCTCATCGGCCATCAGATTGAAGGCGCTGCCCACCTGGCCGAGCTCGTCCTCGCCGGTGTAGCGCACGCGCACGCCGAAATCACCGCCGGCGATCCGGCGCGCGGCGTCGAGCAGGCCGCCGAGCGGACGCAGCAAGGCGCGCTGCAGCAGCAGGATCACCACCAGCACGACGACCAGGGTGACGCTCGCGGCAAACATCAGGATCCGCCTCAGCTCGTCGATGCGGCGCCCGTTTTCCTGACCGATGACCACGAGCAGGGTGTCGACCTGGCCGACGAAAGCCTCGATCTCGGCGAGCAATTCCTCGACCTCGCGCGCATGCGGCGGCCCGTGGCCTGCGAGCATCTCGATGCGCGGCTTCACCGCACGGTCCCAGCCGGCATGCACCCCGCGATAGGTGGCCGCGAAGAGCTCCCCCGGGGCCTCGTCCACGAAGCGGTGCAGGGCTGCGGCCTCGAGCTCGCGCTCGATGTCGGTGATGGTCCCGCGCACCGCCTCCGATATGCCGGCACGCCCGTTGAGCGCCTCGACCGCGATCAGGTTGGCGATGCGTCGGGTATGGCCGCGCAGGTTGCTGGCCGCCTCGATCGCCTGCGCGCTGCCCAGGCTGCGGTCGACGACGAGGAAGGACGCGCCCATGCCGGCCAGCCCGATCAGCGTCATCGCCAGCAGCGCCACCGACACCAGCAACATGATCGAACGCCGGACGAGCAGGCGGGGAACCGCCAGATGCATGTCGAACCTCCTCCCGGACACGATTCCGGACAACAACGTGGACATACCCCTTCCACCTCGATTGCGCACCGCCCGGCCCGGCACCAGGCAAACTTTCTACCCAACTTCAATCACTTGACGATAAGGTCGCATACCTCCTTGGAGGTATGCGAGCGCGCCACGGCATCCTCGGAACGGACTCCGCGGTCAGGCAGCCCGGGAACCAGCGGCTAGTCTACCGAGCGAAAGCACCCGTCGACGCCCGCAGGAGACCCGCATGAGCAGCACGACCCGCCCCGCCCCCGACGACTGCAACCTGCTTGCCCGTTTCGCCCCCTTCGACATGCTCGAATCCGCCGAGCGTGCCCGCATGCTGACTGCGGCGCGCCCGATTCACGCTGCGCGCGGCGAGCTTCTGGTCCAGCAGGAGGACTGTCCGCGCGGCATTTACCTGGTGCTCACCGGGCGCGTCAAATGTTTCGTGCTGTCGCCTTCGGGCGGCGAGAAGATCGTCCGCCTCGCCGAGCCCGGCAGCTTCTTCGGCGAGGAGGCCGCGCTCATCAACCGCCCCCACGTCGCCAACGCGCAGGCAATGAGCTGTAGCGAGCTGCTGCTGGTGCCCACCCCCGCGTTGCGAGCGGCGATGGTGAGCTCGACCGCCTTCTCGGTGTCGATGAGCACCCGCATGGCGGCGGCAAGCTACGATCTGATGTCGACGATGCAGGTTCAGTTCCAGCTCAGCGGCACGCAGCGTGTCGCCCACTACCTGACGCGACTCGCCCCCGAGGACGCCGAGCGCTGGGAGATCCGCCTCGACACCGACAAGCAGACCATCGCCGCCCAGCTCAACCTCACCCCCGAGACGCTGTCGCGCATCCTCTCCCAGCTCACCCGCGACGGCATGATCCAGCCGCGCGGCCGCCGCGGCATGGTGCTGAGCGAGCTGTCGAAGCTGCGCAGTTGCGCCGCGCACTGATCCGCGGCGCGCTCACTGCCCCGAGGTGAGCGGGCGCACCTGCGCCAGATGATCCGGCACCGCCAGCCAGCGCGCCAGGATGCGCCACACGTCGGCGTCGAAGGCGCGCGGCGTGGTGGCAAGCACCGCCAGCTCCGCTTCGTCATCGGCGCTGCCCAGATGGCACCAGCGCTCGAAGCACTGCAGCCGCCGCAGCCCGCCGGCGCGGAATTCCTCCACCACCACCGGCCCCGCCCACGGCCATGGCTTGACGCCGACCCCGGCGAGCGCCCCCGCCAGGCGCACATCGTGCTCGGCCGGCGACTCGCGCCGCGCACAGACCCCCGCGCAGCGTCGTGCAGCGTAGGCGGTGCATGGGCCGCTGGCCCCCTCGAGGCCGAGCCGGCGCGGGCACAGCCGGTACAACAGGGCCAGCTCGCGCAGCAGGTTGTCGGCCTCGCGCCGATTGCGGAACACCCCGAAGAGGCCGTCCCAGTCCGCCGGATCGGTGCCGGCAACCGGCACCGCCTCGAGGATTGGCGCGCGTTTGCGGCCAGGCAGCAGGCGCAGCGCGAACGCCGCCCCGGCCGGCTCCTGCGGCCGGTTCCAGGGCGGCTGCAGGCGGCGCAGCAAGGCGTTCTCGCGCAGCGAGGTGTCGAGCTCGCCAGCGGTCTCGATCCACTCCACTCGCTTCACCCGTGCCGCCAGCTCGGCATCGCGCCCCTTGCGCGCACCCGCGCCAAAATGCTCGCGAACACGCGCGCGCAGGCTCTGCGCACGACCGACGAAGAGCACCGGATCGCGGCGGCCGGCGGCAGGCGGCTCGGACTCGGCATGAAAGAGGTACAGGCCGGGCGCATCGGGCAAGGCCTCGAGCACCCCCTCGGGCAGCCCCGGCGGCTGTGCCGGCGCCTTCATCGCACGCTCGGCAGCGCGCGCCAGCGCCTCGGGCGCGAACCCGGCCTCGAGCTGGCGCACGAACTGCCACAGCACCTCGACGTCGCCCATCGCACGATGGCGTGCGGTGCACACGAGCTGGTGGCGCTCGATGAGCGCATCGAGGCCGTGGCGGTGATGCTCGGGATACAGCGCACGCGACAGCTTGACGGTGCACAGCACCGGCGCCGCGAAGTCGCGCCCGACGCGCGCAAAGGCGTTGCGGATGAAGCCGTAATCGAAACGTGCGCTGTGGGCAACGAACACGCAGCCGTCGAGGAGCGCGGCGACCGTGTCGGCGAGCGCCTCGAAGGGCGGCGCGTCGGCCACCATGGCGTCGGAGATGCCGGTGACCGTCTCGATCAGCGGCGGAATCGGCTGGCCGGGCGCGACCAGGCTCTCCCAGCGCGTGACCACCTCGCCGTCCTCGACGCGCAGGATGGCGATCTCGGTGATACGGTCGCGCACCGGATGCGCGCCGGTGCTCTCGACATCGATGAAGGCCAGGCTGCGCGGCAGGCTCATGCTCGCCCGCCCCGCACGATCATGGGAATCGACACCCACGGCCGCCGACCCTGCAGCGCTGAACAGCGCTGCGTGTCGGCCTGTGGCACCGTGTCAGCGCGATGGACGCGCAGGCTCAGTGGTTCGAGTCGTAGTAATAGGGCTTGACCGGCACGCGCGCGGCGGCAAGTCGCTGCTCGTCCGCGACGCTCTGCGGCTTGTCCCACCACAGGGCGCGCCCCTGCTTCTGCTCGTCGCGCTGTTCGGGATGCTTCTCCATCCACTCGCGCATGAACTTCGTGTGATCGGATTCGTACATCGCCATGTCGGGCCCCTGTTGATGTCATTGCGGCACTGGTCGTGCAGCGGTCGGGCAGCATTCTAACAGCGCGCGCGCGGATCAACCCACACGGCCGTCGGCCTTCACGCGCCCGATGCGCACCACTTCCGGCACACGCCGCACGCCGCGCATCACGCACGCGAGGTGCATGCGGTCGCGCACCTGTACGGTGAAGTTGAGCGCGGTGTAGTCGCCCTGCCCGCCGTCCATGCTGACGCTCTGGATGTTGCTGTCTTCCTCAGCGATCGCGCTCGCAACGCGCGCCAGCACGCCGCGCGCGTTGTGGCTGAGCACACGGATGCCGACGTCGAACAGGCGATCGACTTCGACGTGCTCCCACTCCACATCCACCCAACGCCCACGGTCGCCGCGCACCTTGGCAACGTTCGGGCAGTCGTGGGTGTGCACTTCCAGCCCCTGCCCCTTGCGCAGCGTGCCGATGATCGGATCGCCCGGGATCGGATGGCAGCAGCGCGCAAGCTGCACCGCCACACCTTCCGAGCCGCGGATGGTGATGGCGCCGGCGGGCTTGGGCTTGACCACGTCGGGTCGGCCGGACTCGAGATCCTGCGCTTCGGCCAGGCGGCGGGCGACGATCACCGGCAGGCGCTTGCCCATGCCAATGTCGGAGAACACGTCTTTCTTGTGGCGCACACCACGGTCACGCAGGAAGCGGTCCCAGGCGAAGGTGGAGATCTGGCCGAGCGTGAGCCCGTGCGGACGCAGCGCCTGGTTGAGCAGACGCTCGCCGAGGGTGACCGATTCGTCCTGCTGCGCGTTCTTCATGAAGTGGCGGATCTGCGCACGCGCCTTGCCGGTGCGCGCATATGACAGCCAGGCCGGATTGGGGTTGGCGTGCGCGGCGGTGATGATCTCGACCTGATCGCCGTTGCGCAGCTCGCTGCGCAGCGGCATCAGGTCACCGTTGATGCGGCAGGCCACGCAGCGGTTGCCGACGTCGGTGTGCACCGCGTAGGCGAAATCGACTGGCGTCGAACCCTTGGGCATCGAGAAGATCTTGCCCTTGGGCGAGAACACGTAGACCTCGCCCGGGAAGAGGTCGATCTTGACGTGCTCGAGGAACTCGGTGGCCTCGCCCGAGGCCGATTGCAGCTCGAGCAAGGACTGCAGCCAGGTGTGGGTCTTGTGCTGCAGCTCGGTGAGCGTCTTCTCGTCTTCCTTGTAAAGCCAGTGCGAGGCCACGCCGGTCTCGGCGATGTGGTGCATCTCGCGGGTGCGGATCTGCACCTCGACCGGCATGCCGAAGGGACCGATCAGCGTCGTGTGCAGGCTCTGGTAGCCATTGGCCTTGGGGATCGCCAGGTAGTCCTTGAACTTGCCCGGCACCGGCTTGTACATCGAGTGCAGCGCGCCGAGCGCCAGATAACAGCTTGGCACGTCCTTGACGATGACACGGAAGCCGTAGATGTCGAGCACCTGCGAGAACGACAGGCGCTTCTCGACCATCTTGCGGTAGATGCCGTAGAGGTGCTTTTCACGCCCCTGCACCTCGGCCACGATACCCCATTGCGGCAGGCGCTCCTCGATGCTGGCGAGGATCGTGCCGACGACCTCTCGGCGGTTGCCGCGCGCGGAGCGGATCGCCTTCGACAGCACATCGAAGCGCAGCGGGTACTTGTTGCGGAACGACAGCTCCTGCAGCTCGCGGAAGAGGTCGTTGAGGCCGAGCCGGTTGGCGATCGGCGCGTAGATCTCGAGCGTTTCGCTGGCAATGCGGCGGCGCTTGGCCGGACGCATGTGGTCCAGCGTGCGCATGTTGTGGAGGCGGTCGGCGAGCTTGATCAGGATGACGCGCAGGTCGCTCGCCATCGCCAGCAGCATCTTGCGGAAGTTCTCGGCCTGGGCCTCTTCCTGCGAGCGGAATTCGATCTTGTCGAGCTTGGACAGGCCATCGACCAGCTCGGCCGCCACCTTGCCGAAGCGCTCGGCGATCTCCGCCTTGGAGATGTGGGTGTCCTCCATCACGTCGTGGAGGAGCGCGGCGATCAGCGCCTGCGGGTCGAGATGCCAGTCGGCGACCAGCGAACACACCGCTACCGGGTGGCTGACGTAGGGCTCGCCGCTGACGCGGAACTGGCCGGCGTGGGCATCGGCGGAGAAGTGATAGGCCGCCTCGACCCGGCCGACGTCTTCCGGCTTGAGGTAGGTCTGCAGCTTGGTCTTGAGCTGCTGGAAGTCGAGCGACAGCACGCTCGACGGAGGCGGGCGGAAAGGTTGGGGGGCTGGGCCCGCTTCTGCGGTATTCATGCCACCCCCGGGCGGGGTCAGGCCTGGCCGCGGTTGAGTATCTCGAGACCGACCTTGCCCGCCGCCACTTCACGCAGCGCGATCACGGTGGGCTTGTCGTTGTCCTGCGGGTCGAGATCGATCTGCGGCGTGGCGCCGGCGGTGAGCTGGCGGGCACGATAGGTCGCTGCCAGGGTGAGCTGGAAGCGGTTCGGGATCCTTTTCAGGCATTCTTCGACGGTGATGCGGGCCATGTTCAATCCTGTTCGAGAAAGTCGAAATATTCGGGATGCCGCTGGTGCTGCTTGGCATAGCGCAAACGCGCAGCCCGCACTACGGCGACCAGATCGTCGAGCGCGGCATCGATTTCGTCGTTGATTATAACGTAGTCGAATTCCGCCACATGGCGCATTTCCCCGCGCGCGCCAAGCAGGCGGCGGCTGATCACCTCGGGGCTGTCGGTGGCGCGCCCGACCAGGCGGGCCTCGAGCGCCTCCATCGAGGGCGGCAGGATGAACACGCCGACCGCGTCCGGAAAGTGCTTGCGCACCTGCTGCGCGCCCTGCCAGTCGATCTCGAGCAGGGTATCGCGCCCGGCATCGACCTGCCCCTTGAGCCAGACCCTGGAAGTGGCGTAGTAGTTGCCATGGACCTCCGCCCACTCGAGGAACTCGCCACGGTCGCGCAGACTGCGGAAGGTGGCCACGTCCACGAAATGGTATTCGCGCCCGTCCCGTTCGCCCGCGCGCGGGTCGCGGGTGGTGTAGGAGATCGACAGCTGCACGCGCCGATCGCGCGCCAGCAGCCCGCGCACCAGCGTGGTCTTGCCGGCGCCCGAGGGCGCGGTGACGATGAAAAGGGTTCCTGCCATGGGGCGTCCTCGTGTTCCGCGGCTGCGGGAGAAGAGCGGCGCGCGGCGCGCGCCGCCTCCCTTACTCCAGGTTCTGCACCTGCTCGCGTATCTGCTCGATCAGCACCTTCATCTCCATCGCGATGGCGGTGATATCGGTCGCGG
>JBEOKH010000509.1:0-5475 GCA_040275625.1 Thauera sp.
GTGGCGCTGTGACTGTCATCAACGACGCGAAGGTCAGCAGCACCACGGACAGCCGGCATTCAGGGGGGAGCGTGAGATTTCGGCTACTCGGCCGGAGCGGGTCGTTTGGGCACGCTGCGCGAACGGCCGGTAGGGATGCTCGAACTTGCACGTCCCTCGCCCCGCCGCGCCGAATAGCAACTCTGTTACTGAAACGGGTGATTCGGACGACAGAGCTGTTGAAACGGAAGCGACGTTCGCGCTTCAGTGGTCTGCCCCGGTTTCCCTCTCGATGTGTACATCACCGAATACGGCGTCGCCGACGTGCGTGACCAGCAGTCCGACGCCGACGTCATCAAACACCTGCTCGCAATCTCGGATTCTTGGTTTCAGGACGAGCTGCTCGTGCGTGCCAAAGCCAACGGCAAGATCGACAAGAACTACCAGATCCCCGCCTCGCAACGCCTCGCCGAGTGCGCGCCAAAGGCGTCTCGCCTGACTTCCCTTTCGCCACCGAGCTGGACGAAACCGCACTGGCGATCGCCAAGGGGCTGATGAAGCTCAAGGCACAACAGAAGTCACCGCTCGCGCTGATCGGCTCGCTGATCCGGGGCTTTAGCGCCAAACCGCGGCCGGAGCTGCTCAAGCGGCTCGGCCTCGATCAGCGGAAGGATCTGAAAGGGAAGCTGATGCGGGCCCTGGTGGCAGGGACCTCTAGGTTTGGCGCCATCCTGCATCGCGGCTTCGTAGCTTGGAATCAAGGGCAAGCCGGGACAAAGGGCATTCGCGCTGAGAGCCCGTCAAGACCTGGGTTCCATACTGTTGCATCCAAGCTACGCGCGAGGCGCGCAGCTCACTGGAACCAGGTGGCGGCGCTGATCTGCCGCTGCGCGGGCGGGCGGCCGCAGGCTTTGCGCAGGGCGTTGACGTGCTTCTCGAAGGCGAGGTCGGTGCCGGAGCTGATGAGTTCCCAGCCGGCGTGCACCGTGTCAGGGGCGGGCGGCATGGTGCGCTCCACCGCGTTGCCGAGCACCGAGCCGCAGTAGGCGGGTGTCTTGCTGACGTCGGGCAGCGCGTGGCATGCCACGCACGATCGCTCTTGAACGCTGTACGTGCGCCACCACGGGAACCAGCCCCACAGCGGGTCGTACAGCGTCTCAGATGCGGTGCCCAGCGGGATGTTGGCGAGGGCGGTTTCCGGCCCCGGGTTCTGCGGCGACGCGGGCGAGATGATCGGCTGGTACCAGACGGTCGGCTGCATGTCGATGCCCAGTTGGGTGAGATCCACCGCGGTACCGGGGTGCACCACGAAGGCGTTGAAGCCGGCGTGGCAGTCGGTGCAGTTCTCGCCGCCGAAGGTGATGTTGTCACCGCCGGTAAAGTCCTGGATTGGCCGCCGTTGCCCCTTCTCGATGTACTGCTTCACCCCGTTGATGCGGTTGTCCCAGAAGCACGCGCGGCTGCTGCGCTTGCCCTGGCAAATGATCTGCAAGGTCGAAATGGTGGTGCCGGTGCTTCGCGGCAGCGCCATGCAGAGGCCCTCCGGCTGCTGGCTGCGATACACGAAGACTTCGGTGTCTGGCGTTTCCACCGTCAGAAAGCGTGTTTCCTGCTGCCCGTGCGACAGCCATTCCGCGGCGCCCCAGTCCGGCGGCACCGGCACGCCGGCAGCTAGGCAATCCTTCATGTACTGCGTCGCTGGCGGCGGGGTGTAGCTGACGATCCAGGGCCAGTTGAAGCCGGCCTTGTCCAGCAGCCCGCGCGGCCGTTCGCCGAGGTTTTTCCAGAAATCCGGGTCATCGCCAATGCCGCGTGCGCTGCCCGGGTAGCTGAACAGTAGCCCGCCGTTGAGCCGGCGCAGCATGTTGGCCTCCGCGCCCTTCACGCGGTCCAGCATCCAGTAGATCAAGGCGGCTTCGCTGATGATCCTGTCCGCTTCGCTTTCGGCTGCCTCATGCAGCGCCTGCTGCAAGGCACCTGCGCCCGGCCTCGCCTCGGTCGGCATCGCAGCGAATGCACGCTCGGCAAGGCGTGCTTGCTCGGTCTGGATGCGCGTTGGATCGAGCCGGATCGGCGCTCCCGCTTCATCCATCGCTTGGCCGTGCGCGAAGTAGACCAACGGACCCGCCTTCTCTGCACCCGCGGCAGTGGCTTCACCTCGCTGCGTCGCTGCGCCGCCGAGCGCGAACATAGCGGCCGTGAGCGCCATTGCCGTCAGCGCGACCAAGGCGGATTTCTTGCGGGTACTCGGTTCTGGCATGCGGGCCTCCGCCAAACACCCGCCTTTATATCGGACGGGGAGAAATACATGTTAGAGGCCGCATCCGGGTTTGCCACGTGGATTCAGGCGCCGACAAACGCCGAGGCGCCGGCCAGCACGCGCAGTGCAGGCGACCAAGAGAAGAATGCGCTCGAGAACATGACATCCAATGACCTCAACGCGAGTATCGGCGCGTTTTTCTCCCGATGTCAAATGAGAATTGTATCCAGAAGACCGACGTCCCCGACGTAGGGCAGCTCTACACAGATGTTCCATTATCCAATGACCGCTCTGCTCATCTACCCATCATAGAACGCACTTGGAGCCGACCGGCCGGTTCAGGGTCGGAAGTACGCATTGGCGACTTCGGCGAGCCGCCGCCGGACTGCAATGTCGACGCAGTTAGCTGGAGTCGGCCAATTGCTGTCGTTCGATGACTCCGGCAAGCAACCCTTCGAACGGCTGCCATACCTCGCAAGCTGCCAGAGGGCCAATGCACACAACTCGGCCTTAGCGGCCATTGGGCGTCTGGCCAGGGTCCGGCGGCAATATGCAGGATAGCAGTCGCTCATCGCCTAAGGCGCGGCCTATGACCGCTTATTGCTTTAGACGACAGCCAAACTCAGGTCTCGCCTCAAACGGATCAATCTTGTACTTTTGGCTGCAAGCAGATCATCGGTGAGCGACTGCGCGGCCTAGCTCCTCGCGGGAGCGAATCACCGCTGCTTCGTCATGGGAGCAATAAGCCGAGCCCGCCCGCTCGGTGATGACTATCCTCCTGCCTGAGGACTACTAGGCTCGCCTGCTCATCGGCGGTCAGTGCGAGGCCAATGGCTAGAGGTAAGGTGTAGCGTACCCGACGAACTCGTCATGCTCGGTCCTCGCCGTTTTCCAGTATTTGGCCCCGTCCGGCGATCTTCTTTCCTCGCAGACTGTCAGGACCAATCGGCGCTTGGCACGAGAGATGCCGACGAAGTATGCGGAACGCTCGGGTTCCGCCTCACCCCAGAAGGTCTGCTTCTCAACACCCAACACCACCACAGTGTCGAACTCCAAGCCTTTGCTCTTGTGGATCGACATGATACGCACTGCGCGGTCTCCCGAAAACGAGGTAAGGGCCGCCACCGCGTCCTCGCCACCAGATAGCAGCGCGTGCGAACGGCCAATCGTCGCTTCGATCTGCTGTTGCAGATAGCCTCCCTGCGCGTAGTTAGGAGAGAGCCCGACTACGGCATCACGCCCGACGATATCGAGCAGCTCGTTGGCGATGGTTTGGAGGTCGCCAAGGTCTGCAAGATCGGTCTCGCCTACCGCGATCCTTTGCCTTATGCCAGCGACGAAGCGATCCCACCGGGAACGCGCCTGATACTCACGTTCCGAATCGAGCCCCCGCCCGAACACAACAAGGTCGAGAAGCCGTCTATATGGCGCTGGCTGTCGCTGCCCTACGGCAACGAGAAGGAAGTCCACGATGAGGTTCGCAACCGGCTCCGATGCTAGATTCTGGTCTTTGTCTTCGTCCCGAAATGGCACCCCTCTCGCATTGAGTGCGGCACGCAGCGTCTGGCAGTACAGGTTCTGCTGCTTGCTTACCAGCACCGCAATCTCGGACGGATCAACGCCGTCGCTTTCGATCCACCCGCGCACGGCCTCGGACAGGGCATCCGCCTCTTCATCGTCGTTGTAGAAGCGCAGAACATCGATCTCGCCTCCATCGCCCGGCAGGTCATCATCGTCGAGAGCTGCCGGCGGATCCATTACACGCACCATTGCGGTTTGCATGCGGCGGAGCCTCGGTTCAGACCGAAAGTTCTGATAGATATTGAGTGGAAGTGCGTCGAAGTCTTCCGCGTAGGTTTCAAAGATGCCCTCAAGCGCGCCGGCCCATCCCATAATCCGTTGCTTCGTGTCTCCTACCGCCGTCAGCTTGGCGCTCGTGCCCTGAAAGCACGCCTTGATGAGCTGGTACTGCACGTCAGTACAGTCCTGAAACTCATCGAGGAGCACGTGGCTGTAGGTCTGCCTGATCGCGTTGCGCGCGATCTGGTTTGACTCAACGATTTCCACCGCGAGCGGCACCATGTCGTCGAACGTGATCGACCGTCTGTGAATGCGGCGCTGGCCAATTGCATAGTCCGGATCAAGCGCGTCCTGTCCGGTAAGGGCAAGTCTGAAGCGGTCGATGATTCGTTTCGCGAACGCGTGAAACGTGTGACTGTCGAATCGCGCTGCAAGCTCTGGCCCGCAACGCTTCCTGACCCGCGCTTTCAAGTTCTGGCTTGCGTCGACCTTGAACGAGATTGCCAGGATGCGCTTGGGATACCGGCACATCGTTGAGCGCAGCAAAAAGTCAGCGCGCTGCGCCAGCATCTCAGTCTTCCCTGCTCCGGGGCCCGCCGTCAGAGCGAGGTTGCGGTCGATCTCTTTCGCCGCCGTGAGCGCATTCGGCTCAAGGGAAAGACCGTCCGCGGGCGACCACTGTTCCAAAGCGATCATTCTGGCAGGTCCGCAAGCTTCGTCTCTATAGAGTCGAACATGCGGTCAAGCACGTCGGGTATGGCCTCAACCAGAGCGCCGTCATCCATGCCCGCCATCGCGCGAAGGTGCCACGTGGGCTTGCTGTCTAGTTTGAATCTGCGGTGATAAGCATCGAGGTAGGTCTGCTCCTCGTCGGTGTACTGGCCCCCCAGCACGTCGTGGTTCTTGCCGAGCACGGCTTTGACTGTGTCCTCGTCGGGTGTGGCCAGTTCGTCGTCGTCAACGCAATAGGCCGTCGGGTAACTCGTCATCATCATAAAGTCGAGGTCGAGCGGAGCAGAGAAGAAGACGCCGAGCGCCTCCAGCCGCGCGATCCAGCCTTGGTCGTCGACAATGATCCCCTCTTCGGAGTCCCATTTGGGGATGCCGTCGATCTCCCCCTGCGTTAGGTCGTTACCAACGATGTCGGCGTAGGTCAACAGCTGCTTGGCGGCGTACCTGATGCGGCCCCATCCGCCCTGATGGCGCGCGACATCGAGATCCAGCAGCGTGACATGGGGGATGCCGAGCCCGTTTAGGAGCCGCCAGAGGTGATTGACGTGTCTGCCTCCGAGCGGCACGACAGAGATGGACGCGTCATCACTGAGGATGCCTCGGGCTTCTAGCAGGCGGGGCAGAACGATCTGTTCGCTGTCCCCTTCGCCTAGCAGCCTGTCGGACTTTCCCGGCGCCAGATCCGAACATGCTATAATCATACT
>JBEOKH010000510.1:0-8917 GCA_040275625.1 Thauera sp.
CAACCTGCAGAAGTTCATCGTCGGCCGCGAGATCCTGCAGGCGCCCCGGCTGCTGGTGTGCGCGCAGCCCACCTGGGGGGTGGACGTGGGCGCTGCGGCCTTCATCCGCCAGGCGATCATCGACCTGCGCAACCGCGGCTGTGCGGTGCTGGTGATCTCCGAGGAGCTCGAGGAACTGTTCGAGATCTGCGACCGCATCGCGGTCATCGCCAGGGGTCGGCTGTCGCCGGCGCGCGCGGCGAGCGCAAGCACCATCGAGGACATCGGCGTGTGGATGAGCGGCCTGTGGCCGGGCGCCGAGGCCGCCGGCGCGGCGCCGGAGGCCGCGCATGCTTGAACTCGAAGCCCGCGCCGAACCCTCGCGGCCGATGTCCTGGCTGTCACCGCTGCTCGCGGTTGCACTGATGCTGGCGGGTGGCCTGGTGGTGTTCGCCGCACTCGGCAAGGACCCGCTCGACGGCTTCCGCGTCTTCTTCCTCAACCCGGTCAAGGACCTCCACGCGATCTCCGAGCTGTTGCTCAAGGCCACCCCGCTGATGCTGTGCGCGATCGGGCTGGCGATCGGCTTTCGCGCCAACGTGTGGAACATCGGCGCCGAGGGCCAGTTCATGCTCGGCGCGGTGGCCGCCGCCGGCGTGGCGCTGCATTTTGGCGACTCCGGGCGCGCGCTCGTGCTGCCGGCGATGGTCGTCGCCGGCGCCCTCGGCGGCGCCGCGTGGGCGGCGATTCCCGCGCTGCTGCGCACCCGCTTCAACGCCAGCGAGATCCTGGTCTCGCTGATGCTGGTCTATGTCGCCCAGCTCTTCGTGTCGTGGCTGGTGTTCGGACCGTGGAAAGACCCCGACGGCTTCAACTTCCCGCAGACACGCATGTTCGGCGAGGCCGCACTGATGCCGGCGCTGGTCGAGGGCACGCGCCTGCACTTCGGCTTCATGATCGCGCTCGCCGCGCTGGTCGCGGGCTACGCCTTCCTCAACCGCAGCCACGCCGGCTTTCGCATGCGGGTCGCGGGCGAAGCCCTGGAGGCTGCGCGCTACGCCGGCTTCTCGACCACGCGCATGATCTGGGTGGGCTTGCTGCTCGGCGGCGCCGCCGCCGGCCTCGCGGGCATGGGCGAGGTCGCCGGGCCGATGGGTCAGCTCACCGACAAGGTCGGCAGCGGCTACGGCTTCGCGGCGATCATCGTCGCCTTCGTCGGGCGGCTGAACGCCTTCGGCATCCTGCTCGCCAGCCTGCTGATGGCGCTGCTCTACATCGGCGGCGAGCAGGCGCAGCAATACCTCAACCTGCCCAACTCGATCTCGATGGTGTTCCAGGGCATGTTGCTGTTCTTCCTGCTCGGTGCCGACGTGTTCATCGACTATCGCCTGCGCGTGCGCCGCCGCGCGGCACAGGGCCATTGAGGGTGGTCGACATGGACGCGGGCTTGTTTTCATCGATGCTGTTCGCCACCGTGGTGGCGGGCACGCCGCTGATCATCGTCGCCCTCGGCCTGCTGGTGAGCGAGAAGGCCGGGGTGCTCAACCTCGGCGCCGAAGGCATGATGGCGATGGGCGCGGTGGCCGCATTCGCGGCCACCCACCACAGCGGCAGCCCCTGGCTCGGGGTGGCCGCCGGCATGGGCGCAGGCATGGCGATGGCGGCGCTCTTCGGCGTGCTGACGCTGACCCTGATGGCCAACCAGGTCGCCTCGGGCCTGGCGCTGGCGATCTTCGGCGTGGGCCTGGCGGCCTTCGTCGGCAAGCCCTACGAGGCCGTGGCGCTGCAGGCGGTGCCGCCGATCCGCATCCCCTTCATCGCCGACATTCCGCTGATCGGCGAGGCGCTCTACAACCAGCAGGCGCTGGTGTATTTCTCCTGGACGCTGTTCTGGGCGCTGCTGTGGTTCCTGCATCGCAGCCGCGCCGGACTGGTGCTGCGCGCGGTGGGCGAGTCGCCCGCCTCGGCGCACGCGATCGGCTACCCGGTGATCCGCATCCGCTACCTGGCGGTGCTGTTCGGCGGCGCCATGGCCGGCATCGGCGGCGCCTTCCTGTCGGTGTTCTACACCCCGATGTGGGCCGAAGGCCTGGTCGCCGGGCGCGGCTGGATCGCGCTCGCGCTGGTGGTGTTCGCCACCTGGCGGCCGCTGCGGGTGATGGTCGGCGCCTACCTGTTCGGCGGCGTGATGATCACCCAGCTCTTCATCCAGGGCTCTGGCCTGCAGATCGACTTCCCCTCGCAACTGCTGTCATCACTGCCTTACTGGGCGACCATCGTGGTGCTGGTGGCGATCTCGCGCAACCGCAACACGATCCGGCTCAACTCACCGCTGTCGCTGGGCAAGCCTTACCGGCCGGATGCCTGAGGCGCCCTGACGGCCGTGCGGATTTGCCTGCCGCACCCCGGCCGTGACGGAGTCGGCAGGCGCGGGGCGGCGCAAACGTTAGCATCGGGCGGTCCAGAATAACGTCTGCTGCCCACGCGCCAGCGCCGAACCTGCCGATGATGCTCGACCTCCTGCAAGCGATCGCGCTGCTGCTCGCCCTCTGCCTGCTGCAGGGCGTCAATGCACGCTACTGGAAGCCGGGCAGTGCGGCCGCCGCGCTCAGCGCGGGACTGATCTACGGGCTCGCCTGCGTCGCCGCCATGATGATGCCGATCGCGCTCGCCCCCGGCGTGATCGTCGACCCGCGCTCGGTGGTGCTGAGCCTCGCCGCGTTGTTCGGCGGCCCGCTCACCGGCGCCGTCGCGGCGGTCGTCGCCGGCGCCTACCGGCTCGCGCTCGGCGGCAACGGGCTCACCATCGGCCTGGTCACGATCGTGGCGGCGGTGCTGCTCGGGCTTGCCTACCGCCACGGTGTCGCCCGCGCCTGGGTGCTCCGTGCGCCGTGGACGCTGTTTGCGTTCGGCGTCCTCACCCACCTCATCACGCTGCTGCTGCTCGGCCAGATCCCGGGGCAGAGTCTGGGCGGGGTGGTCGCCACCCTCGGCCTGCCCTACCTGCTGATCATGGGCGCCGGCACCGCGCTGCTCGGGCTGCTGCTGCTCGATCTGGAGGGGCGCCTCGCGACCCAGCGCGCGCTGGTGGCGAGCGAGGCCCGGCTGCGCGCGATCACCGCCGCGGTCCCCGACCTGCTGTTCGTGGTGGACGAAGACGGCCGCTTCGTCGAGGTGGTCACCCGCCGCGACGAACTGCTCGCGGTGCCATCGGACGCGTTGATCGGGCGCCACGCGCAGGAGATCCTGCCGGCGGCCGAGGCCGCGCTGCTGCACCGCGTGCTCGGTGAAGCACTCGCCAGCGGCGACCGCCGCTCGGCGCGTTACGCACTCGACACGCCGGCTGGCCGGCGCGACTTCCAGGCCTGGGTGCAGGCGATGGACACGCCACTCGACGGCCGGCGGGCGGCGGTGATGCTGGTGCAGGACATCACCCAGAACCTCGCCAGCGAGACCGAGGCGCGCACCCTGGCCTACTTCGACCCGCTCACCGAGCTGCCCAATCGCCGCCTGCTGACCGAACGCCTCGAGCACGCGATCGACGACAACGCCCGCTGCGGCAAGCACGGCGCGCTGATGTTCATCGACCTCGACGACTTCAAGAACATCAATGATCTGCTTGGCCACCACAACGGCGACCATCTGCTGCACGAGGCCGGCCAGCGCCTGCACGCGGCGGTGCGCGACTCCGACACCGTGGCACGCTTCGGCGGCGACGAGTTCGTGATCCTGCTCGAGCACCTCGCCGAATCCGAAGACGACGCCCTCGCCGCGGCCCGTCACGTCGCCGACAAGCTCATCGAGCAACTCAGCGCACCCTACCGGCTGCAGGGCCTCGACCGCGTGTGTACCGCGAGCCTCGGCCTGGTGCTGTTCAACGGCCACGGCCACACCGCAGACGAGCTGATGCAGCGCGCCGACCTGTCGATGTACGAAGCCAAGCGCCAGGGCAAGAACACCACGAGCGTGTTCGACCCGCAGATGCGCACCGCGCTCGCCACCCGCCTGCAGCTCGAGGCCGAACTGCGCAGTGCGCTCGGCACCGGCGCGTTCGCCATCCACCTGCAGCCGCAAGTGGATGCGGGCGGCCGCCTGATCGGCGCCGAGGCGCTGCTGCGCTGGGAACGTGCCGGGCACGGCATGACCCCGCCCGGAGTGTTCATCCCGGTCGCCGAGCAGGCCGGGCTGATGCCCGACCTCGGCCGCGAGGCGATGGCGCTCGCCTGCCATGAACTGGCGCGCTGGAGCCGGCTGCCCGGTGTGCAGGAGCTCGTGCTCGCGGTCAACATCAGCGCTGCACAGATCTACCAGCCCGGCTTCGTCGAAGAGGTGATCGCGCTCCTCGCCCGCACCGGCGCCCCGGCCGAGCGCCTCAAACTCGAGCTCACCGAGTCGCTGCTGCTGACCGACATCGAGCGCGCGATCGAGGCCATGAACCGGCTGCGCGAGATGGGCATCCGCTTCTCGATCGACGACTTCGGCACCGGCTACTCCTCGCTCAGCTACCTGCAGCGTCTGCCGCTCGACGAGCTCAAGATCGACCGCGCCTTCGTGTGCAATCTGCCCGAGAATGCCAACAGCCTGGCGATCGTCCGCACCATCATGGCGCTCGCCGAAGCACTCGACATCCGCGTCGTCGCCGAAGGCGTCGAGACGGCCGAGCAGCACGCCTGCCTCCTGGACAACGGCTGCGATGCCTTCCAGGGCTTCCTGTTCGCACGTCCCGAGCCGATCCCGGCGTTCGAGGCGCGGCTCAGCGCCCAAGCCCGGGCGGACAGGGCATTGCACCAGCCAGCCTTCGGCCCCGACCGAGGTCGCTGAGCCCACCCGATCTTGCGGAGCCTGAAGAACGTGGATCCCTCGCCGGCAAGACCCACCGACCTCGATTTCTTCATCAACGCCTGCCCGTTCGCGATCATCGAATGGAGCCGCGCGCTGCGCGTATTGCGCTGGTCGCCGGAGGCGGCACGGATCTTCGGCTGGCAGGCCGACGAAGTCGTCGGCAAGCGTCCGGACGAGTGGCCGTTCACCCATCCGGACGATCAGGCCGCGGTCAAGCGCGCGCTCGGACAGACGCTGGTCCGGAGCGCGCCGCCCGCGCCCACGATCGGGCGCAACTTCACCCGCGATGGGCGGCTGCTGCATTGCGAATGGCACAACCGGGCGAACCGCGACGCGCACGGGCGCCTCGTCTCGCTGCTGTCCTTCGCCAAGGACCTGACCCGGCAGTTCCAGACCGAGAACGCCCTCGACGCGAGCGAGGCGCGCTACGCGTCGATCTTCGCCAACAGCCACGCGGTGATGCTGATCGTGGATCCGGACGGCTTCCGCATCGTAGATGCCAATCCGGCCGCGGAAGTCTTCTACGGCTGGTCGCGCGACCGCCTGTGCGGCATGCGTATCGACGACATCAACACCCTGCAGCCCGACGAGATCAAGGCTGAAATGGAACGCGCACGGCGCGCGGACCGACGCCATTTCGAATTCCGCCACCGCCGCGCGGACGGCTCGATCCGCGACGTCGAGGTCTACAGCGGCCCGATCGTGCATGGCGGCCGCACCCTGCTGTTCTCGATCGTGCACGACGTGAGCGCGCGCAAGGCCGCCGAGCTCACCCTGCGCAAGCTCTCGCGCGCGGTCGAGGAGAGCCCGGAGAGCATCGCCATCACCAACCTCGACGCCGAGATCGAGTATGTGAACGAGAGCTTTGTGCGCAAGAGCGGGTACCGCACCGCCGAGCTGCTCGGCCAAAACCCGCGCATCCTGCAGTCGGGCAAGACACCGCGCAGCACCTACGAGGACATGTGGGCCACGCTCGCGCAGGGGCGCTCGTGGACCGGCGACCTGCACAACCGCAGCAAGGACGGCCACGAATACTACGAGCGCGCGCGCATCACGCCCATCCACGGCGACCGCGGGGCCGTCACCCACTACGTCGCCGTCAAGGAGGACATCACCGAGGCGCGACGCATGGAGGCCGAGCTCGAGCGCTACCGCGAGCACCTCGAGCACCTGGTCGACTCCCGCACTCGCGACCTGAGCGCCGCGCTGGAGGCCGCCGAGGCCGCCAGCCGCGCCAAGAGCGATTTTCTCGCCACCATGAGCCACGAGATCCGCACGCCGATGAACGGCGTCGTCGGCCTCGTCGATGTGCTCGCGCGCAGCCCGCTCGACGACGACCAGGTCGACCTGGTGGACACGATGCGCGAGTCGGCGGCCATCCTGCTGCGCCTGATCGACGACATCCTCGATTTTTCCAAGATCGAGTCGGGCCACCTCGAGCTCGAGCTGCACCCGGTGTCGCTCACCGAGCTCATCGAGCGCGTCGGCGACAACCTGCAGGCGGTGGCGGCCAGGCGTGGTGTCGCACTGAGCGTGTTCGTCGCCCCCGACCTGCCGCAGCAGGTGCTCACCGACGGCCTGCGCGTGCAGCAGATCCTGACCAATCTCGCCGGCAACGCGATCAAGTTCTCGTCGGGCGAGGGGCGTGCCGGCGTGGTCGAGATACGCGCCGCCCGCAGCGCCTCCGGTCGCCTGTCGATCAGCGTTCGCGACAACGGCATCGGCATGAGCGCAGACGTGGCACAGCGCCTGTTCAGGCCCTTCGCCCAGGCCGAGAGTTCGACCACGCGCCGTTTCGGCGGCACCGGGCTGGGGCTGGCGATCAGCCGGCGCCTGGTCGAGCTGCTCGGCGGCGACATCGACGTCCACAGCACCCCCGCTGCGGGCGCCTGCTTCACCGTTTCGCTGCCACTCGAGCCCGCGAGCACGGCGGAGCAGCCGCAAGCGCGCACGCTCGCGGGGCTGCTGTGCATCATCGCCGCCGACGATTCGAGCCTCGTCACCGACTGGGGCAGCTATCTGGCCCACGCCGGCGCGCGCGTGAAGCGGGCGCAGAACATCGAGCAGGCGCTGCGCTTCATCGGCGCCACCGACAAGTGCGAGGCGGTGCTGCTCACCGATCGCCCCCTGGAGGACGACAGCCGCAGCCGCTGGCAACGCATGCCTGCCACCCACAGGCCGGGGATCGTGCTGATCATGCACGGCGCGCGGCGGCAGGCACGCCAGGCCGCGCAGGGCCTCTACCTGCTCGACCGCGAGGGCATGCACCGCGAGAGCCTGATCCGGGCGGTGGCGGCGGCAGGCGGAAGAAGCGGCGCCGCCACGCTTGCGGGACCGCCGCAGCGCCGGCCGCATCCGCACACCGCGCGCCCGCTCAACGCCGCAACGGCCCCGCGGATCCTCGTCGCCGAAGACAACGACATCAACCGCAAGGTCATCGCCCGCCAGCTCCAGTTGCTCGGCCTGCAGTGCGAGATGAGCGCGGACGGCGAACAGGCCCTGGCGCGCTGGCGCGAGGGCGGGATCGATCTGCTGCTGACCGACCTGCACATGCCCAACATGGACGGCTATACGCTGAGCGCACACATCCGCAGCGACGAGCGCGCCGCGGGCGCAGCCCGCCACCTGCCGATCATCGCGGTGACCGCCAACGCGCTGCATGGCGAGGACCATCGCTGCCGCGATGCGGGCATGGATGACTACATCGTCAAGCCGGTACAGCTCGATACACTGCAGGAGACCCTCGAGCGCAACCTGCGGCAGGCGCCCCCCGCCCCCGGCGTGGTGTCCGCGCTGGCAAGCCCCGCCCCCGGGCCGGCCGCGGCCGTGCTCGACCCCGCGGTACTGGCCCGGCTCATCGGCGACGATCCCGTGCTGATCGAGGAGTTCCTCCACGAATACGGCGAATCCGCCCGCCGTACCGGTAACGAGATCCTGCTCGCCCTGCGCGAGGCGCGCTGGACGGACGCGGCGGGCGCGGCCCATCGCCTCAAGTCGGCCTCGCGCTCGGTGGGTGCGCTCGCGCTCGGTGACCTGTGCGCCGAACTGGAGGCACACTGCCGGCAACCCGGGCAGGCACCGCAGGCCACGATCGACGCCCGCTTCAGCGCGTCGCTGCGCGCCGTCCTCGAGTCCATCGACGCACGTGCGCCGGACCGACCGCCAGCATGAGCACACCCACCCCGCGCGTCCTGATCGACGACGACGACCCGCTCCAGCTCCGGCTGTTGTCGCGCCCGCTCGCCAACGCCGGCATCGACGCCGTCGCGGGCCACACCGGCGCAGCCACCGCGCTGGAACGCCTGCGCACGATCGGCGCCGTCGCGCAACCGGTGCGGTGGGCGATCTTCACCGGCTGCCTCGACATGACCTGCGAGCTGCGCATCCACACTGTCGCCGAGGGCGTCGAAGACCACGCGGACCGGGACTTCATGCGCGCCAGCGGGTGCACCGAGGCGCAGGGATATTTCATTTCACGGCCGCTTGCGGCCACTGCCCTGCCCGCCTGGCACGACGGCTGGCTGGCGCGCTGCCGGGAGCTGTGCCCATGAAACCGCAAGATATCGGGATCCTCGTGCTGTCGGACATGCCGGTCGAGGCGCGGCAGATCGTTTCGCTGCTGGCGGACAACTTCCCGCTGGCCGCGAGTTCGACCGACGAGAGCCGCCACGTGGACGATTTCGATGCCCGCAAGCCCGACATCCTGCTCCTTGCCTTCCGCCACCTCGAACTGGCAGAACGCCATGCGCTCGGCCTGCTCCGCCACAGCGAACAGGCCGGCCTGCAGCGCCACCACTGCATCGTGCTGTGCGACAAGGACAACCTGCGTCAGGCCTTCGCGCTGTGCCGCAAGCAATGCTTCGACGACTACGTGCTTTACTGGCCGCTGGTTCACGACAGCGCGCGCCTGCACATGTCGATCCTGATCGCGGGACGCCTGCTCACGCTGAGTCGACAACAGGCCGCCGCCGGCGAGGTTCTGGCACAGGCGCGCGTGGTCGGCGCGCTCGGCGACCTGCTCGACGCCCAGCTCCGCGACGGCGAAGCACATTCCGCCGCGCTCGGCGCCAGCCTGGACGCCGCCTGCGCGGCAGCC
>JBEOKH010000511.1:0-3018 GCA_040275625.1 Thauera sp.
CAAAAAACCAGAGTGATTGTGCGCACCCAGAGGTGGGTGCGCTGAACGCTTACGGTGGAAGCAAGAATGGTTTCGATCAACCTCGTGCCCAGCCCGGTACCGGGCAGCCCGATGGCCAGATCGTGAATGGCGCTAATCTCATCGAGTTCGTTAACTTCGGCGTCCAGGAAGCCTCGCGAACGCCGCTGGTCGTCCAGGAGGGCGAACCGATAAGCCGTGCCCTCGACGAACGCAGCATGCCCCCAGGGCAACCCGTTTTCGATCTCGAAATCGCCGGCACCCAGGGCGTGCCGGCGAACGGCTTCGAGCGCGAATCCTCGACCCTGATAGACCGGCCCGTGATCGTTGAACGATTGCGCCAGCCATTCGTACCGCTTGCGTTCCGGACTGAATTTCGCCGGGCGCTTGAGAATTTCGTCACGGTAGTATTTTTGCGTTTCGTTCAGGTGGCTGACATCGATGTCCGGCATCAGCTTGGGCATCAGACGTTGCCACTCCGCGCCGGTCATCTCCCCCGCTGGCAAGGCGTTCGAGGTCAGAATGGCATGCCGTTGCCGGCCGTAGTCTGACAAGGCGGCGCGCTTCGCCAGCGGAACGTCCGGGCGTTCGATCTGACCGAGGTATTCGACCGGGAGGCTGCGCTGACCGAGGAGAACGGCGATGCCGAACTCGTGATTGACCACGCCGTCGAATCCCCGGTCAAGCACCGCGGACTCGAACTCAGAAAACGTGTTCGTCACCCGCAGGTCGAGCGGGTCATTGATGTAGTCGTAGAGGTTATCGAGTTGGGTGCGATGCGCGTGGCTGCCGACGCCTTCCTCGGGTTTGATGCCCCGGCCGGAGTTGACATAGAAGTAGATGCGCTGCTGGATGCGCGGGTCAGTCGCCCTCTGCACCCGATCGTTCTCGGCGCCGCGAATCCCGGTTCCGAAATATCCGGAACTCAGGCGCGACCGCTGCGCCCGTGAGTAATGGATACCCTCGGCGCTTACGCTTTCGGGTTGTACCGGTCGCCGAAGTCCTTCCGCCCCATCTCTTCCCAGGCGTTGATCGCGGGCAGCATTGGATCCGGAAGCTCCTCGTTCAGGGCTGAGCCTTGTGCTTGCACCGGCGCTTCGGGCGTTGATGGCGGCGACGAGGGCGTCGGCAGCCTCGGCCTGAAGAGCACCGCGCCACCCTTGTGCGGATGCCCGTCGGGAAGTTCCCTTGGTCCCTGCTTCGCTGCGTTCCAACCCTCGGGCATAGTCGTAATCCTCTCCGTTGCTGAGCGTCTCATAATACGCCTTGTCGAGGAAGTACACAAGCTCAGGGTGCTTCTCGGAAAGCGCTTTCGCCAGCAACGGATAAACCTCGTCCCTGAACCGGTCGTGCTCGACGCCTCCCCATTCCGGAAGGTTCAACACGGACATGTAGCCATCCGGGGAGGTCGTCTGCCCCTGCACCGGCTGCGTTCCGTCGGGCAGTCGCACGGCGTGCAGCACCTGATAAACCTGGTCTACGTACTCGGCGTCCGCGTTGTCAGGGAGCTTCACCGTAAGCTGCCACCCCTCGACGGTCCAGGATTCTGCTTGGTCGCTGATCGGCAACATACCGTCCTGACGGAACACCACGCCCATCGTCGCCGCAACGTCGAGCGCCTTGGCGCCTTCCGACAGCGACACCCCGTAGGACGGATTGGTGTCGTCGAGGTAGCTGCCGGTGCCGGCGACCAGACGACCCGTCACCCCGTGGCGCCGGAGCACTTCCGGGAGGATTCGCTCCGCAACCTGCTGACTGATCTCGAAACGGTTCGCCGGTGACAGCGCGTTCCAGGGATCGGCCAGCGCCCGGTTGTTCGGGTCCGGCGCCACCTCGAAATAGACGATCGGGTCGGATCGGCGATTCGTGGCAGACTTCGCGCTCATGAACTTCGGCGCAGAGACTTCCGCGGTGCTTCGTGCCTCTCCCGTCTTCACCTGCCGCGCATACTCGGCGAATCCCTCGGCCACGGCCTTGCGCACCGTGTCCAGCTTGTCAGACAAGCGTGCATCGACCGCAAAGGCGTTACCCTTGATCAGCGCCAGCAGCTTGTTCAGCGCATTGCCGATGGCCATGCGCACCCGCGCGATGATGCCGCGGGCAGTAGCCTCTCCGTGTTGCGCATCGATGCGCGAAAACACGTCCTCCCAGAAACTCTCTTCGGCGAAGCGGTTGCCGGACAGGTCCGCCATCCATTCTTCGGCCAGGAACTCCCGCAACGTCGTCGCGCCGTCATAGGGCTGATCGAGTTGCGTCACGTCCAGCTCGGCGCCGAAATAATCCCGGTGCTGCGCTTGCAGCTCGCTTTCCGTCAGCAGCCCGGAAACGGCGGCCAACATCTGGTCATAGGCGTCCTTCGCCTGCGACCGCATGGCATGTGTCAGCTCGTGCCCAAGCACGCGCAGATGCGCCACCGACGAGTCCGTGCCCAGGTAGATCGTGTTGCCCTGCAGATAGAATCCGTCAGTGCGGGCAGCCGTCGAGTCGGACGAGAAGAAGACCACCCGCTTCTTGAAGACGCGGGCCACCTGCTCGACGAACTGTGCAGCCTGCTTCGACACGCCTTTCGTCTGTCCGGCGTCCGGCAGATCCGCTGGACGGTGCAGAGCGACGCGAATCTCTTCTGAAGCCCCCGGCATCCCGCGCAGAACCTTTCGGACTTCCGCCTCGTCATTCGCTCGCGTCGGCACCGCCTGTCGCTGTATCCGTTCTGCGCGCCGTTGATTGGCTTCTGCCGCCATCCGGGCATGGTAGGCAGTGTCAGACTCACCGGTGCGCCGGCGTGACAGACGCAAGCCGATGCTCTGCGCAATCTCCTCCTGCGCCCGAACGGCCGGGTCGCTGGATTCTCCCTCGAAGCGGGTACTCGACACGGGCCGGGAGGTATCCCCCCGCTGCGCCCAGGCTTTGAATTCGCTCGGCGACATCGCGGTGATGCCCCCGCGGCGCTGCACGCGCTGATCGGCCAGCGCCCGCGGGTGATCTACGAGATGCTCTTCG
>JBEOKH010000512.1:0-15367 GCA_040275625.1 Thauera sp.
AGAACTTCCTTTCCGACCCCAACATCATCCGCAAGATCATCGACGGCATCCGCCCGCAACCGGGCGAGCTGATGGTGGAGATCGGCCCCGGCCTGGGGGCGATGACCGCGCCGCTGATCGAGCGCCTTGGCCATCTTCACGTGGTCGAGATCGATCGCGACCTCATCGCGCGCCTGCACGAGCGCTATACCGCAGAGCAACTGACGGTGCACGAGGGCGATGCGCTGAAGTTCGATTTTGGAAGCCTGGCCGCCAGCGCGGCTGGCATCCCGTCGCTGCGCATCGTCGGCAACCTGCCCTACAACATCTCTACGCCGATCCTGTTCCATCTCGCCGGCTTCGCCGACAAGGTCAAGGACATGACCTTCATGCTGCAGAAGGAGGTGGTGATGCGCATGGTGGCCGAGCCGGGCAGCGAGGAATACGGCCGGCTGTCGGTGATGCTGCAGTACCGCTTCCGGATGGGGCGCTTGTTCGACGTGCCGCCGGGCGCCTTCCGGCCGGCGCCCAAGGTGATGTCGAGCATCGTGCGCCTGGCGCCGCTGGCGGCGGATCAACTCGGCGCGGAGAATGAGGCCTTGTTCGGCCGCATCGTCGCCGCCGCGTTCGGCCAGCGCCGCAAGACGCTGCGCAACACGCTGCGCGAGTTCATCGATGAGGGCGCCCTCGCCGAGCTCGGCATCGACGCCGGGCTGCGCGGCGAGCGATTGTCGGTGGAGCAGTACGTCGCGATCGCGAACCGGTGTTCGGGAGCGTGAGGCGCGAGGTGTGAGGCAACAGAAAAGCCGGCCCGGGGCCGGCTTTTTGTCGCCTGTGCAGCGGAGGTTGCTTACTTCTTGCTGAGCGGGCAGGTGTTCATGCCGAGCAGGGTGTAGGCCGGGCACCAGCCGAGCAGGCCGGTGGCGAGCGGCACGACGCCGATCCACGCCCACACCGGGCCGCCGAACACCGCCCAGGCGATCAGCGCGATACCAGCGATGATACGGAGCATCTTGTCGGGACCACCAACGTTCGTCTTCATGAATTTCTCCTAACAGGCAATGGACAGTGACGGCATTGGACCACGCGACGCGGGTGGTGGTCTGTAACCGAGGTTACACAGCCTGCTTCCCGTTCCCGTGCGGACGCCTCACGCTGCGCCCTTGCCGTCGGTGGCCATACGGCGCAGGCCGGCGGGGTCGATGATCTCGACCTGCTCGCGAGCCAGACGCACCAGCCCCTGCTCGGCGAAATTCTTCAGCAGGCGGCTGACGATCTCACGCACGCTACCGAGTTCGTCCGCGAGCTGCTGGTGGGTCACGTGCAGCACCCGGCCCTTGCCGAGCAGCAGCGCGGCCAGGCGCTGGTCGAGCTTGCGGAAGGCGACCTCCTCGATCAACTGCATCAGGTCCGCGATGCGCTCGGCGAACAGATGGAAGACGAAATCGCGGAAAGGCCGCTCGGCCATCAGCGCGTCGAACACCGGCTTGGGGAGCAGCATCAGCAAGGTGTCGGATTCGGTGACGCCGCGCGCGTTGTAGTCCTCGTGGCCGAGCAGGCAGGACGAGGAGATGATGCAGGTTTCCCCCGGGCCGACGCGATACAGCGGCAACTCGCGACCGCTCGGCGCGCACTTGCTGACGCGCACCGTGCCTTCGACCACGAAGGGGAAGCCCTCGCAGGCCTGGCGGTCGTCGAACAGCATCGCCCCCGCTGGCACGCGCATCCAGCGCGCGTTCCGGCGCAGGCGTGCGTGCGCGGTGGGCGAAAGGGCGGACAGGATCGGATAGCGCGCCTCGAGGCGCGCCTCGTCCGTGTCCGCCGCAGCGGGCGGGGCGGTGGCGGGCGTCATCGCTGCATTGTCGTACAGATGGCGGGCGGGCGCGACGATGTCACGCGTCGGGCGCCAGCTCCAGCACCACCGGCGCATGGTCCGACGGGCGCTCCAGCCGGCGCGGCGCCTTGTCGACCACGCAGCTGCGGCAGGCCGCGCGCAGCGCGGGCGACACCAGCAGGTGGTCGATGCGCAGGCCGAAGTTGCGGCGGAAGGCCATCATCCGGTAGTCCCACCACGAAAACGCGCGCTCGGGCTGCTCGAAGAGGCGGAAGGCGTCGACCAGGCCGAGGTCCTGCAGCGCGCGGAAGGCGGCGCGCTCGGGCGCGGAGACATGGATCTCGTCCTTCCAGTCGGGGTGGGCGTCGCGGTCCTCGGGGGCGATGTTGAAGTCGCCGGCCAGCACCAGGCGCTCGTGCGTCTTCAGCTCTTCGCGCAGCCAGTCGGTGAGCGCGCCGAGCCAGCGCAGCTTGTACTCGAACTTGTCCGAGCCGACCGCCTGGCCATTGGGAAAGTAGCCGCACACCACCCGCACGCCATTGATGGTGGCGGCGATGACGCGCTTCTGCTCGTCCTCGAAGCCGGGGATGTTGCGCACCACGCTCGCTTCGTCGATCGGCTGCGGGCTCAGGATGGCGACGCCGTTGTAGGTCTTCTGGCCGATGAAGACGGCGTGGTAACGGGCGGCTTCGAGCTCGGCGACCGGAAAGGCCTTGTCCTCGAGCTTGAGCTCCTGCAGGCACAGCGCGTCGGGCTTGTTGCCGGCAAGCCAGTCGAGCACCTGGGGCAGGCGGACCTTCAGCGAGTTGACGTTCCAGGTGGCGACCTTCATGCCTGCGCCACCATCCCGCTGTGGCGCAGCAGCGCGTCGACCTTGGGCTCGCGGCCGCGGAAGGCCTTGAAGGATTCCAGCGCCGGGCGGCTGCCGCCCACTGCCAGGATCTCGCGCCAGAAGCGCTCGCCAGTCTCGGGGTCGAGCAGGCTGCCCTTGCCCGCGCCGGCCTCCTCGAAGGCGGCGAAGGCGTCAGCTGACAGCACCTCGGCCCACTTGTAGCTGTAGTAGCCCGCCGCGTAGCCGCCGGCGAAGATGTGCGAGAAGCTGTGCGGGAAGCGGTGCCAGGCGGGCGGGATCATCACCGCGACTTCCTTGCGCACCTCGTCGAGCAGGGCCATCACGCGCTCGATCGGCACCGGGCCCGAGCCTGCGTCGCCTGAGGTGTCCAGCTCGCCGTGCAGGCGCAGGTCGAACATCGAGAACTCGAGCTGGCGCACCGTCTGCATACCGCTCTGGAAGTTCTTCGCCGCGATCATCTTGTCATACAGCGCGCGCGGCAGCGGCGCGCCGGTGTCGACGTGGGCGGTCATGCCCTGCAGCACGTCCCACTCCCAGCAGAAGTTCTCCATGAACTGGCTGGGCAGCTCGACCGCGTCCCACTCCACGCCGTTGATGCCGGACACCGCCAGTTCGTCCACCTGGGTGAGCAGGTGGTGCAGGCCGTGGCCGCACTCGTGGAAGAGGGTGAGCACGTCGTCGTGGGTGAAGGTGGCCGGTTTGCCCGCGACCGGCCCGGGAAAGTTGCACACCAGGTAGGCCACCGGCGTGTCGCTGCCCCAGGTGTTGCGGTGGCGGCTGCGCGCCGAGTCCATCCACGCGCCGCCGCGCTTGGTGCTGCGCGCGTGCAGGTCGAGGTAGAAGTGGCCGACGAGTTCCGGACCGTTCGCGCCTTCCTTCTCGATGCGGAAGAAGCGCACGTCCGGGTCCCAGCTCGGCGCCTCGTCGGGCAGGATGTCGACGCGGTAGAGCGCGCGGATCACGCCGAACAGGCCGTCGAGCACCTTGGGCTCGGGGAAGTACTGCTTCACCTCCTGGTCGGAGTAGGCGTAGCGCTCCTCGCGCAATTTCTCGGAGGCGTAGGCCACGTCCCAGGGCTCGAGCGTAACGAGACTGAGCGCGGCCTTGGCGAAAACCTTCAGCTCTTCCAGATCCCGCTCGGCGAAGGGCTTGGCGCGGACGGCGAGGTCGTGCAGGAAGCCGAGCACCTGCTCGGGTGTGTCGGCCATCTTCGGCACCAGCGACACTTCGGCGAAGTTGCGGTAGCCGAGCATGTGTGCCTCTTCATCACGCAGCGCGAGGATGCGGCCGATCAGCGGACCGTTGTCGAGCGCCGGGTTGCCGAGCTCGGAGGCGCGGGTGGCGTAGGCGCGGTACATGCGCGCGCGCAGCTGGCGGTCGTCTGCATACTGCAGCACCGGCAGGTAGGACGGCATCTGCAGGGTGAATTTCCAGCCTTCCTTGCCCTCGGCTTCGGCGGCGGCGCGCGCGGCCTGGCGCGCATCGTCCGGGATACCGGAAAGCCCGGCTTCGTCGCTGACCCACTCGATGTGTGCGTTGGTGGCGTCGAGCAGGTTCTCGGAGAACTTGGCGGCGAGCTGGGATTGCGCTTCCTGGATTTCCTGGAAGCGCGGCTTCTGTTCGTCGGGCAGTTCGGCGCCGGAGAGGCGGAAGTCGCGCAGCGCGTGCTCGAGGATGCGCTGGCGTACCGCCGACAGGGTGGCGAATTCGGAGCTGTCGTGGAGCGCCTTGTACTTCTGGAACAGCGCGAGGTTCTGCCCGACCTCGGCGTAGAAGCGCGAGATGTCGGGCAGCATCGCGTTGTAGGCCTCGCGCCACTCGGGTACGTCGAACACGCTGTGCAGGTGGCCGACCACGCCCCAGGCACGGCCGAGGCGCTCGCCGGCTTCTTCCATCGGCGCGACGAAGTCATCCCAGGTGGGCGTGGCGGGGTCGGCGGTGAGGCGCTCGATGAGCGCGCGGTTCTCGTCGATGAGGCCGCGGATCGCGGGTTCGACGTGTTCCGGCTTGATGTCGGCAAAGCGCGGCATGGCCGAGAAATCGAGCAGCGGATTGGCGGGGGCGGAGGTGTCGTGGTGCATCTTCAACCTTGTCTGATCGTTCCGGTGTTCCCGGACAAGGCGGCTATTCTGCCGCAAAAAATAAGGGCGGACGCCGCATACGGCGCCCGCCGCCAGTTCGACTGCGTGTGCTCAGCGGATCAGGTCGCGATAGGCGTGCCAGGTGGCGTGTCCCACCAGCGGCAGCAGGATCACCATGCCGACCATCATGCTGGCGAAGCCGATCCCGATCAGGGCGACGACCAGCACCGCCCACAGCATCATGGTGTCGAAATTCATCTGTACCGCTCGCAAGCTGGTCATCGCGGCGGTGAAGGCGTCGGTGTCGCGATCCATCAGCAGCGGGATCGAGATTGCCGACAGTGCGAACACGACGATTGCCAGCGCGGCACCGACGACGACGTAGGCCGCCAGGAAGTAAAGGTTCTCGCCCGAGCCCAGGATGCCGCTGACGAAGTTCGTCACGTTGCTGACTTCGCCACGGTAGAAGAGGGCGAACATGATCGCCGAGATCCGCTCCCAGCCGATGAGCGCGATGGCGAGGAAGGCGCCGAAGAAGGCGAGGCCGTCGGCATTGTGCATGAGCCCGCGGATCGACCCGATGAACGAGACCTTCTCGCCCTTCTCGTAGCGGCGCGAAATCTCGTACAGGCCGGCAGCGGCCAGCGGCCCGATCAGCATGAAGCCCGAGATGGCGGCCATGAACAGATAGGGCTTGTCGGCGGAGTAGGACAGGATCGTGTAGCCGATCGCGGCCAGGATCACGCCATAAGAGAGGCTGGCACCGAGATTTTCACGCATGTCGTTCCAGCCCATGCGCAGCCACTGCATCGGCCGCTCCGTCCCGATCGGGCGGATCTGGGGCAGGTTGAAGTGGTGGTCCAGCGAGTCGTAGGGCTTGTCCATGTCTTGTCTCCGCTTGTCCGTTGTCTTGATCGAGGCGCCGCCCCGGCCGTTGCAAACCTCACGCACCATTGCGCTCGCAAGGCTCTAGGCTGTCGTGCTCTTAGAATAGGACAGGTGTGAAGAGTTCGCGGATGAGAGTTGTTCCTGATCGAGATAGCGGCAGTCTATGCCGTGCGCGTTGGCGCAATCCTGGCCGGTCGGTATGGCGGCACAGAAACAGAAGGGGCGCCCACTGGACGCCCCTTCGTTACACCGCCCGCAATCTGCGCGCGGGCGATCAGGCCAGCTTTTTGCCGGTCAGGCGCTCGTAGGCCTCGCGGTACTTGGCGGCGGTGTGCTCGATGACGTCGGCCGGGAGCTTCGGGGCGGGCGGGGTCTTGTTCCAGTCCAGCGTCTCGAGATAGTCGCGGACGTATTGCTTGTCGAAGGAGGGCGGGCTGATGCCTTCGCGGTAGCCGTCCGCCGGCCAGAAGCGCGAGGAGTCGGGCGTGAGCGCCTCGTCGATCAGGTGCAGCGTGCCGGCGGCGTCGATGCCGAACTCGAACTTGGTGTCGGCGATGAGAATGCCGCGGCTGGCGGCGTATTCGGCTGCTGCCGAATACAGCGCGATCGCCGCCGTGCGCGCCTCTTCGGCGAGCTGGGCGCCGGTCTTGCCGGTACCCACGAGCGCGTCCTTCAGCAGTGCGTCGCAGCGCGCCTGCGCCTGCTCGAAGGAGATGTTCTCGTCGTGCTCGCCCATGTCGGCCTTGGACGACGGCGTGAAGATCGGCGCCGGCAGCTTCGCCGCCTGCTTCAGGCCCGCGGGCAGCGCGATGCCGCAGATCGCGCCGGTGGCCTGGTAATCCTTCCAGCCCGAACCGATCACGTAGCCGCGCACCACCGCCTCGATCGGCAGCGGCTTCAGGCGCTTGACCACCAGCGCGCGCCCGCGCACCTGCTCGCGCTCGTCGGCGGCGACCACGGTCTCGGGGGCGATGCCGGTGAGCTGGTTGGGCAGGATGTGGGCGAGCTTGTCGAACCAGAAGTTCGCCAGCGCCACCAGCACGCGGCCCTTGTCCGGGATCGGGTCGGGCAGGACCACGTCGAAGGCCGACAGGCGATCGCTGGTCACGATCAGCAGCTTGTCGGCATCGACGGCGTAGATGTCGCGCACCTTGCCGCGGCCGAGCAGCGGCAGGCTCTTGATGGAAGTCTCGAAAATGGGCGTCGCCACGGTGGGGCCTCGGGTTCCTGGCAAAGGCGGGATTATAGGGGAGGGCAGCTCACTTTCGGGGCTGTGACGATGCATGGAAGCGCGTGACGGTCATCGCCCTGCACGAAGCCTGAAGCCTTGGTGGCGATTTTCGTCTCCTTGCCTCTTCTGCCGGTCATGGCTGCTCGAACGGGACACCAGCCTCATCGGCCCCTGTTGAGCACGTCTGCGTAGCTCAGCGTGGTCGACAGGTCGGCGTGACCGGGCAGTCCCTGCACGGCGCAGATGTCGTGACCGCCCTCGACCTGCTGCATCGCCTCCCGCAACGGCACTAGCCTGCCCGGCCCAGCGCCGGGGCCGCGCCGGTGTGGAAAGGACCACCTGCGCGATGCCGACACTGTCGGCGCAGCTGCGCCTGTGCCGGCAATCCATGAAGGTTATTCAGCCAACAAAGATTTTTATTTGCGGCGGATCTCGCTATATGCTGCTCGGTGAATGCATTTCGGCAGGAAAGCCGCCTCGAAGCCCAAGGAGAGTTCGCATGCATGCCCTCATACTCGGCAGTGGAGTCATCGGCACAACCATCGCGTATTACCTGGCCCGGGCTGGCCACCAGGTCACCGTGCTGGACCGCCAGCCTGGACCCGCGCTCGAGACCAGCTTCGCCAATGCGGGCGAGGTGTCGCCGGGCTACTCGGCGCCCTGGGCAGGCCCGGGCGTCCCCATCAAGGCCGTCAAGTGGATGCTGATGCATCACAGCCCGCTGGTGATCAAGCCGATGCTCGACCTGGCGATGTGGCGCTGGGGCGCATCGATGCTGCGCAACTGCACCGAGGCACGCTACCAGATCAACAAGAGCCGGATGGTGCGCGTCGCAGAATACAGCCGCGACTGCATGAAAACCCTGCGCGCGCAGACTGGCATCCAGTACGACGAGCGCATGCAGGGCACGCTGCAGCTGTTCCGCACCCAGAAGCAACTCGACGGTGTGGGCAAGGACGTCGAGATCCTCAAGCAATTCGGCGTGCCGTTCCAGATTCTCGATCGCGAGGCCTACCTTGAGTACGAGCCGGCGCTCCGCCTGGTCAAGGACAAGTTCGTCGGCGCCCTGCGCCTGCCCGGCGACGAGACCGGCGACTGCTTCAAGTTCACCCAGAATCTCGCCAAACTGGCCGAGGGCCTGGGCGTGCAGTTCCACTTCAACACCACGATCCACGGCATCCAGGCCGAAGGCGGGCGGATCACCGGCGTGCGCACCAGTGCCGGCACGCTCACCGCCGACCACTACCTGGTGGCCCTGGGCAGCTTTTCCGGGCAGTTGCTGAAGCCGCTCGGCCTCGTGCTTCCCGTCTACCCGGTCAAGGGCTACTCGATCACGGTGCCGATCACCGACCCCTCGATGGCACCTGAATCCACCATCATGGATGAGACCCACAAGGTCGCGGTGACCCGGCTCGGTGATCGCATCCGCGTGGGCGGCACCGCACAACTGTCTGGCTTCGACCTCGCGCTCGACCAGAACCGGCGCAGGACACTCGAGTTCGTGGTGGGCGACCTCTTCCCCCGCGGCGGCGACGTGGCCAAGGCCGAATTCTGGACCGGGCTGCGCCCGATGACGCCCGACGGCACCCCCATCATCGGCCCGACCCGCTATTCCAATCTCCATCTCAGCACCGGGCACGGAACACTTGGCTGGACCATGGCCGCCGGTACCGGCCGCATCGTGGCCGACATGCTCGATGGCAAGGCTCCCGAGATCGACGTCGCCGACCTCGGCCTGTCGCGCTACGCGTAGTACCGCAACACCATTCCCTCCTCGAACTCAATCATCGGAGACGACACGACCATGCAGATCATCTCGACCAAGGAAGCCCCCCAGGCCATCGGCCCCTATTCCCAGGCCATCGTCAGCGGCGACTGGGTCCACACCTCTGGACAGATCCCGCTCGACGCGGCCGGCCAGAAGGTCGCCGGCGGCATCGAGGAGCAGACCGAGCAGGTGTTCGACAACCTTGAGGCGGTGCTGCGCGCAGCCGGCGCTTCGCTGACCGGGGTGGTGTCGGTCACCGTGTTCATGGCCGATCTGGCCGAATTCGCCGCGATGAACGCGATCTTTGCGCGCCGCTTCGGCGAACACCGACCGGCGCGCTCGACCGTCCAGGTTGCGGCGCTGCCGATCGGCGCCCGCGTCGAGATCGCCGCCATCGCCCGCATCGGCGCCTGACCCCGGTTTCGCCAGGCCACCAGCGAGCGATCGACCTTCGTCGAGTGGCCGCGTCCGGCCCCCCATGCGGGCCATTGCTGGACGGGAAGGTGTCTATCGAATCCATTCGCCATCCTGAAAACGTCCCGTTCATCTCCGGCCACCACCCCTCCCTCGAGCCGCAAACGGCGCACAAGCCCCGCCCCGGAGCGCCCCTGTCGGCATCGCTTCCTCGACCCCAAGCTCCGGAAACAGCACATCCGTGAATCCGAAGCGGCTGAGATCCCGCACCCGCCTCGGGTGGAGCGTGCCGTCGAAATGGTCGCAGTCGTGCTGCACCACGCGGGCACGCGCATGAAGAGGCCGCGCGCTGGCTGAGCGACTCGCCGGCGATGTGGATCTCGGTGACGACGGGGCGACTGGCCGTCAATGTCCAGCACGCGGGCCGACAGGTCGGCGCTTCGGGCGACGCCCTGCGCACCGGGCACAGCAACCCGGAATCCACCGATCGCCTGATCAATCCATTTGCACGACCTGACGCACACAACTCGCGTTCCGGGTGCAGCAGCCGCGGGTGGACATCGGCCTGTTCGGTTCCTAAGCTGAAATGCAATGAGCGTATGCGCTCGCGCAGCGGGGTTGAAATCTCGACAGGGCGCATTGGGCGCAAGGGAGTGGTGCCCGCTTCTGCCGGTGCGCGGTTTCGCAGGTTTGTGCGGACCGGGCTGGCGTTACCATGACGATGCACAAATGGGGAATCTCATGAAAAAGTATGGCGCGGAGTTTTTCGGAACCTTCTGGCTGGTTCTTGGTGGTTGCGGCAGTGCCGTGCTGGCTGCGGCGTTCCCCGAGGTCGGGATCGGCCTGCTTGGCGTATCACTGGCGTTCGGCCTGACCGTGCTCACCATGGCGTTTGCGATCGGACACATCTCCGGTTGCCACCTCAACCCGGCGGTGTCCATCGGCCTGTGGGCCGGCGGTCGTTTCCCGGCCGGTGAACTGCTGCCCTACATCGTCGCGCAAGTCCTGGGCGGTATCGTGGCAGGCGGTGTCCTCTATCTCATCGCCAGCGGAAAAGCGGGCTTTGACGTGTCCGCGGGCTTTGCGTCGAATGGTTATGGCACCCATTCGCCTGGCGGTTACGGCTTGCTGGCCGCTCTGGTTGCAGAGGTGGTCATGACCATGATGTTCCTCCTCGTCATTCTGGGTACCACCGACAAGCGTGCCCCGCAGGGATTCGCGCCGATTGCAATTGGTTTGTGCCTTACGCTCATCCATCTGATCAGCATCCCGGTCACCAACACCTCGGTGAATCCGGCTCGCAGCACGGCTGTTGCGGTCTTTGTCGGCGATTGGGCCGTTGCACAACTGTGGCTTTTCTGGGTGGCGCCGATCGTTGGCGGCATGCTGGGCGCCGTGATCTATCGTTTTATCCTAAAAACCTCAGTTACCCGACCCAGTTTGCATGATGGGTCAGCAAACGAAGGGGTGTCGGTGGTCCGATGGCCGCGAGGGTGCGCTTGAGATGCTCGCAGCAGCGCAGCCACACCGATCCAGCGTTCAACTGCTCCGCAGCGTCGCTCGCCCAGGCCTGGAGTTGGGCGGAGATGCGCATGAGCACCTGCCGGGCCTTGTCGAAGTAGGCATGCTGGCCAGTGAGCGTGATCGTGGTCTGGCCCGCATGCTCGGTGCGCCGACCCACCGAGGACATCAACCAGGGCCGGCTGGTGATGGCCTCGAGTCGGGCTTCGGGGTTGGCCAGGCGCACGAACAGGCTCCACCAGTTGTAGATCAGCGCCACCGCGCGCGCCGACAGTTGGCAGCGATGCAGGTCGTGCGTGGTGAAGCCGCCCCAGCCCCACTGGTTCTTGAGCTCGTCGAAGGCGTTCTCCGCGTCGGCCCGGTCGCGGTAGAGCTGGCCGAGCGAGAGGATTTCGTGGTCCAGGTTGGTGACCAGCACAGCGTACTCGTAGCCGGTGATGCGCTTTCCGCCCTTGCGGTCGGCCTCGATGAAGCCCAGCAGTTGCTGACCGTTGTCCTCGTGCGCGACGAGCATTTCACCCCGCAGAGGGCGGCGCAGCACGACCACGCGACGCGTGTCTTCCCACCCGGTGAGTGCCAGCGTGCTGTCGATCCCTTCCCAGCCCTGACCGGCATCACGCCAGCCCGAGACCCGGAACAGACGCTCGATGTGGCGCTTGACGTTCTTCGACAGGCGCAGCTTGAACAGGTACGGCTGTGCGCGCGCTTCGAGCTCGCGCATGATGCCGTCCGACCCGAACCCGCAATCGCCGCGCACCATCTTCGGTCGGTGATGGGCGGGCAGTTCATCGAGGATCCTGAGCAAGCCGGGCAAGGTGTGACTGCCCGAGTGCTCGTTGCCCGCTTTGACCTCGACCCCCATCACCAGGCGCAGCCCGGCCATCAGGTAGGTGTGGTAACTGTGCGAGGGCCGGCCCGGCTTCTTCGGGTTGTACGACACCACCGCCCCTTCCTGCTTGCCGTACAGCGGCTTGATCGTCGTGTCGATGTCCAGGATCCAGGGCGCATCGAGCAAGGGCGCGGTGCTCTCGCGCAGGTGGCCCTCGAGCCAGCCCACGCCCTCGTCCTCTGGGATCGCCAGCAGCGCCCGGCGCAGCGCGTCCTCGCTGATCACCTTGTTCATGCCCAGCAGCCCCGGATTGACCCCGTCACAGCGAATCGTCGTGACGTGCGAGTAGCGCCGGTGCCCCGACAGAATCGACAGCATCCACGTCCCCAGTACCTCAGCCTTGCTTGGCGCGTTCGGGCTCGTGTAAGACAGTGGACACCGCTCCTGCCAGCCCGACCACAGCCCCGTCAGGGTCAGGAACTCGATGAAATACGCCAGTTGCCCCATCGGCGTGGCCGCGCCGTCGGTCTCCCAACGAACCTGCACGCGACCGCCCGCCGTCTGCACTCCGGCGCACGACAAAAGCATTTCCTCACGCTGCAAACGCTTCAATTGCGACTCACCCATCGGGTGACTCCCTCGATTAACAGCAAACCCATAGACTGCCAGTGGTTCCAGCAAGCTGCACATCACCAACTGAGATTTTTAGGTTTATCGGTAGCGAGGAGCGCTGACCCGGAGGCACCGCGCTGCGTGCTCTGGCGGCTGGCAATACAGGAACCGCAGTCCCGCGAGAGGCTCGTCGATGACTGCGGGAGCATCTTCGCTTGCAGCAGGCGTGGCTCACCCATGCGCAGGTCTGTCATGGGCGGGTGGGTCGTGGGCTGGGGGGCTGTCGTTGAAGGTTCATGCCTGCAGGGTCCATCCGTAAGGGGCCTTCCGGAACAGAGTCAGGCCGCATGGGCCTCGAACAGCCCGGCCAGCACCGGCGACAGCACGAAGTCGAACTCCGCCGCCAGCGTCGCGACCGGATCGACCGCCGGCACGAAGTCGGACAGCAGCAATGGGCGCAGCGCCTCGGGCACGCGCATGAAGAGGCCGTCGCGCGCGTTGAGCGGCTCGCCGGCGACGTAGATCTGGGTGACGAAGGGGCGCTCGGCCTCCTGGAACACCGCGGCATGAATGTGCGGCGTGCGCCCCGGGTAGGGCACAGGGCGGATGGTGCGGAAGCGGTAATGCCCTTCGGCGTCGGTGATCGTGTGGCCGAAGCCCTGGAAGTTCGGGTCCTCGTCGACGTCGCTGCGGTCGCGCGGGTGACGGTAGCGGCCGTTGGCGTCGCACTGCCAGATCTCCACGCGCAGCCCGGCCAGGGGCCGACCATTGATGTCGAGCACGCGGCCCGACAGGTCGGCGATTTGCCCGGCGGCGCGCCCGTTGCGGCCTTCGACCTGGGTGAGGTCGTTGTCCCTGTGCAGCGGCGGCGTGACCGGATAGAAGGGGCCGAGCATCTGGCTCGGCGTCAGCGCGCGTTGCGCGGCAGTGATCGGCGCGGCCAGCAGCAAGGCGCTGCTGCCGAGGACGAGCTGGCGACGCAGTCTGGCGTGTGGCGACATGGTGGCAGGTCCGGTCGTGTGCATGCTCTGCGGACCACCGCGGGGCTGTTCGGTTCCGCCTTTCGCGGCGGGTGCGCATGCTCTACTTTTCGCTCAGGGCCCGGGCGCGCGTTGTGTCGCTGCGGCTTCCCGCGCCACGCACTGGGGCACGATCATGAAGAGAAGGGCGTTCATCACCGCGGCGACCGCCGCAGGCCTGGGGGCGGTCGGCGGCCTTGGCTATGTCTCGCACACGAGGGGTGTTGCGCACTATGAGGACGCGGTGGGCCGGATCTGGCGCCATGGCGAGTCCGCCGGCAGCGACGCTGCAGCGCTGCGCGAACTCGTGCGTTACGCGACCCTTGCGCCGTCCAGTCACAACACGCAGTGCTGGCGCTTCAGGCTTGAAGAGCGGCGGGTGTCGATTGCGCCCGACTATGGGCGCAGGTGCCCGGTGGTTGACCCGGACGATCACCACCTCTTCGTCAGCCTCGGCTGCGCCGCCGAGAATCTCGTGCAGGCCGGGCGGGCAATGGGGCTGCGAGCCGAGCCTGAGTTCGTCCCGGGTGCGGGCGAGACTGTGCACATCGCGCTCAAGCCCGCGGCGGTGGAGCGCACCCCCTTGTTCGAGGCCATCCCGCGCCGCCAATCGACGCGGACCGAGTTCGATGCCAGGCCGCTTGCGCTCGACGAGCTGAAGCTGCTCGAGGCGGCTGGCACGGGCAAGGGCGTCCTCGTGCAGTTGCTCACCGAGGCGCGGGCCATGGAGGAGGTCCTTGGCTTCGTCGTCGAGGGCAACACCGCACAGATGCGCGACCCCGCGTTCGTGCGCGAGCTCAAGCACTGGATCCGCTTCAATGGCGGCGAGGCGGCCCGGCTCGGGGACGGATTGTTCTCGGGCGCATCCGGAAATCCATCCGTCCCAGGCTGGTTTGGCCGGCTGATGTTCGATGCCTTCTTCAAGGAGCAGGCCGAGAACGACAAGTATGCGCGGCATGTCCGGAGCGCCGCCGGCATTGCCGTGTTCGTGTCCGAGGTCGATGACAAGGCACACTGGATCAAAGCCGGTCGTTGCTTCCAGCGCTTTGCGTTGCAGGCGACGGCGATGGGCGTACGCACCGCGCATCTGAATCAACCGGTCGAGCTGGTGTCGCTGCGTCCCGCGTTCGCCCGCTTCCTGGGCATCACCGGCGGCCGGCCCGACCTCGTCATCCGCTTCGGCCGCGGCCCCGAGATGCCGCGCTCGCTGCGGCGCCCGCTCGAATCCGTGTTGCTGTGATCAAGTGCGCTTTGCTACGCACGACGCCACGTGGCCGATGGCCGACCTGGACGCCGCGCCAGACCGATCGACATCGATTGACACCGTGTGGTGCCGCCGGATCATCCGTGCGCTTCGCTGCCTTCTTCCTTACCCAAGAGCTTCCTCATCCGTCGCAGCCCCATGTACACCAGCCCGGCGATCACCGGGATCGACAGCGCGGTGAGTATTTCGGGCGTGGCCGGGGCGATGAAATCCTTGGCGCCCTTGGCGATGTAATTCACCAGCTGCGAGGCATAGTAGGTGATCGCCACCACCGACAGGCCTTCGACCGTCTCCTGCAGGTGGAGCTGGATCCTGGCGCGGCGGTTCATCTGCGCGAGCAGTTCCTGGTTCTGGCGTTCGATCTCGACGTCGACCCGCGTGCGCAGCAGTTGCGAGTTGCGCGCGATGCGGCCGGAGAGGTCGTCCTGGCGGCGGGCGATCGAGGTGCAGGTGTCGATCGCGGGCACCAGGCGGCGATCCATGAACTCGCCGATCGGCGAGTAGCCGGGCAGGCGCTGTTCGCGCAGGTCGTCGATGCGCTGGCGCACCAGGCGGTAGTAGGCTGCGGCGGCACCGAAGCGGAAGCTGGTGCGCGCCACCGAGCGCTCGACGTCGGCCGCCAGGCGCGACAGGCGGGTAAGCACCGCGCGGTCGTCCTCGGCGGTCCGCGACTGGCCCATGCCGTCCATCAGGTCGGCGAGTTCGTCCTCGGCGCGCGACACCAGGCGTCCGACTTCCTTGGCGACCGGGAAAGCGAGCAGCGCCATCACCCGGTAGGTCTCGATCTCGACCAGGCGCTGCGCGATGCGGCCGGCCTGGCGCGGGGTGAAGCCATTGTCGAGGAGCAGGAAGTGCGAGAAGCCGTCGTGCAGGTGGAAATCGGTCAGCACCCAGCCGGCGCCGTCGGACACGGCCGAGGCAACCAGCGCCTGGCCATGGCGCGACTGCTGGTGCAGCACCGTCGCCAGCGGCACCTCGGCGACGCCGCGCAGCTCGATGTGGGTGGCGGCCACCAGCAGGCCGGGGATCGCCTTGCGCCAGGCCGCCGGCACGTGCAGCAGGGCGTATTCGTCG
>JBEOKH010000513.1:0-3296 GCA_040275625.1 Thauera sp.
CATTCCGCGATTGTTCCGAATGGCTGGATTGGCCCGAGATGCTGGCAGTCGCAGCGATGTGCGAGCGTCCGCAGTCGATGGGCATTGCTGACGCTCATCGCCCCAACTTGAGGGGCTGGCCGATGGTCCGCTTATGGCCGATTTTGCACCTTCAGCACTCAACCAGAAAGCAGCCGTCGAGACCACCAGGTCGGCGGCTGCGGCCGCGGCACGTTCACGCCGGGTCCCCGCCGCTGAGGGGCAATCGCCGGGCCGGGATCACCGCCCCCTCTTCGTAGCCCGCGCGCGTCCCCTGCGGCCGATCACCGCCGCCGTACCTGAGTCCGGCGGTCACCCCGCGCGGAGTTCTGTTGCCGGTCGGTGCGGAGCAGCACTACTTTCGTGATCAAGTTCGAGTTTTGGCGTCACGAAGGCAGGCGACCGAGGGCAGGGGTTTGTCGCCGGATACGCTTGTTCGTTGTCGCTGGCCGGAGCGCGGGGTGGCCGGATCTCGGCAGCCACGGTTCTCACGGTAGTTGCCGGGCAGCGTCGTGCGGCACAGTCGGGCAGTCGACAGGTCCAGGCCGGTCAGGTTCGCGTTCATCAAGTTGGCGTCGGTCGGATTCGCCCCTGCCAGTTGCGCGCCCGCAAGGTCGACCTCGTCCCCACCGATTACATTCGTGGTCAGATTGACTCCGGCGAGGTTGACGCCCGACAGGTCGCAGTCCGGGCACTGGCCGATGGACTTCAACATCGAGAGACGACCGGGCCCGCATCCCTGTGCGGGCAGCGACACGCCACTGGCCAGCAGAACCGCCGCGATCAGCAACCGCTTCACCCTCGTTCCCTCGATGTGTGCGACCGGCGACGCTGGTCGCGTCCCCAGAAGCAGGAAATTCAAACCACCCTTTCCCAAATCGACAGCTATAACGTCAGCCCGACAAGCGGTCAATCGCGCGGTGTTTGGTGAAAATCTCCCACTCGCGATCACTGGTTGAGCCCTGCATCGGCCCAAATTGCCCCACGCCGAAAACCCAGAAAGCATGATAGGCCGATGGTGCGACCGACCCCTTGGGTTATCACCTGCCGATCAAGGCTTCCTCGACGAGGACCACCTTATTTCAAGTCGCTCATCCGGCGCTACAGCGTCTGCCGGGCGCCGCCTATAATGATGCGCGTAGTTGATACCGCGAGAGGAAGCGCATGATCCCGATGCAGGAACCAGATCCCAGACTGCCAGACGACCGCAGGCCATCTGGCGACCGTCGCCTTTCCCTGGGACACCACGCGGGCGCTCTAGCTTGCATCGGCGGCTTGCTGCACGGCAAAGGGGAATTCGAGAGGCGTCCGCAGAAGCGCTACGACGACACCGGTCTACTCGAAAGCGAAATCATCGAGCATGGTTTCGACAGGGCGCACAGTCTTGTGCGAGCTTTTCGGCCCGGGCCGTGCGGTCAGGCTGGCCAGCGAGTTGCTGGCGCAGCCGCCCCTGATCCACCACTGCCGGCCCCTCGCCTGACGGCGATGCCCGGCAGCGCTACGAGCAAACACTGATTCGTCGGGTTG
Organism: Thauera sp.; assembly: GCA_040275625.1. Taxonomy (GTDB): domain Bacteria; phylum Pseudomonadota; class Gammaproteobacteria; order Burkholderiales; family Rhodocyclaceae; genus Thauera. The sequence goes on from JBEOKH010000513.1 coordinate 1,546, forward strand.
AGCTGCACATGTGCGCGCACCGTTCGACCTTTCTCGTTCTCGCCCTGGTCCTGCTACTTGCGCTCCTCGTACTTTCTGGCGTCAGGCCTTATGACCGGGCGACATGGGTGATGGAGGTGTTTCCCATCTTCATTGCCGTACCTGTGCTCGCGAGTACGTACAGGCGGCTTCCGCTTACCACGCTGCTCTACGTCTGCATCTTTCTGCACGCGTTGGTACTCATGCTTGGCGGCGCCTACACCTATGCCCGCGTCCCGCTCGGTTTCCAGATTGCGGACTACCTCGATCTCGCGCGCAATCCGTACGACAAGATCGGACATTTCTTCCAAGGCTTTGTGCCGGCGCTGGTGGCGCGAGAGATACTCGTTCGGGGTGCTTACGTGCTGGGCCGCAAGATGCTCGTCTTCAACGTTATCTGCATCGTGCTCGCGATCAGCGCGTGCTATGAGTTCCTCGAGTGGGGCGCCGCGCTCCTGATGGGCCAAGGCGCAGACGAGTTTCTCGGGACGCAGGGTGATCCCTGGGACACGCAGTCCGACATGTTCTTTGCTCTCATCGGCGCAGTCTGCGCGTTGTTGTTGCTGTCGGGCGAACAGGATCGGCAAATCAGGCGCTTGACGAGTGCAGCACTTCGTGAAGCGGCTCCCGATGTGTCAGCCGGCACTGGCCGCAGACCTCGCAGCGCCGAAACCGTGGGCAAGCTGGCGTCTGGCGAGCAGCGGCAACGCGTCGAAACAGGGAGCGACCCCTGAGGACGGCGTCGCACCCGCGGGGCAAGGCTTTTCCTCCTTCGTCGTGTGCTCTGGGTTTCGCCAGCAGCACAAGACCAACCCGCTTCGGCCACCATTTGTCGACGGGCTGTATTGGTTCGGCACGGAGAGTGACGGACGCCGGACGATTCTCGTCACCGATGGCGGTTGTCGACGTCCGCTCTGCTTTACCAGTGGGCTTCAGGAAATGGTTGATACAAGCAACTCATCGGCGCTGAGCCGACAACATGCTGACTGTCGCCCTCTCAGCCCTTGCCTACTTTGTCGTCGGCCATGTCATCAGAGGTTATCTCGACGCCTCGGGAATCCCGAAGGGGATGACTCGCGGCTTGCTGATCTTTAGTCCGTAGCGAGCGGCACTTAACTCCTCGCAATGCACGCAGCCACCCATGCTGGGCATCAGACTATTGGTCAGCCCGAACCGTCGTTTGCTCAATGCGAGCCCAACGACGGGTCCTGGCGCGAAAGCAGACCTGCCATGAAAGCGTGCAGTGCGCTCGTCTCGACGGCGCCGGCCGCCGGCGTTCAAATCGGAGCACGCGCGGGCTCTCAGCGCTCGTAGGATTCGATGCGCGCGGCCGCGCTCAGCGGCACCAGGAACGCGCTCGGATCAGGCAGCACTTTCTCCCGCACCGCCGCCAGCGTGATCTCGCCACCGTAGCTCACCGATGACTGCAGATGGCCGCGGATACGCTCCAGGACGCTGCTGACGCTGCCGCGGTAAGGCACCTGGATTTCCTGGCCTTCGGGCGGGGTTTCGAGCGCCACGTCGAGCTCCTCGCTGCTGCCGCTGTCGTACAGCGTTTCCAGCACGGCCTCGGGCGAGGTCATGCCGCGGTAAATCTTTTTCTTCATGTGGGTCGCCGGGTCCTCTATCACGCGGCCCGGCGCCTCGTCGGTGCCGGACAACGCGCTGCCGAGCATCACCGTCGACGCCCCGCAGATCAGGGCGAGAAAGATGTCCTTGTCGGTTTTCACGCC
>JBEOKH010000514.1:0-22104 GCA_040275625.1 Thauera sp.
GAAACTCGGGCATGGACAGTCCGGGTTGAAACTGGATTCGGTTCATCGGCATGGCACACCTCCCAGCAGGAAGGCTGTATTTACGTACAGTATAGATCTGCTGGGGTGCCCGGCTGAACATCGTTGCTAATCAAGTTTTCATTTGTGCCGGGCGCGCCGCGCGCGTCCGGCGTTCGAGCGCGCGCAAGAAAGGATCATCGAAACGCCATGAGCACCCTCAACGCCGACCCCGCCGAGCTGCAGAAATTCAGTGATCTCGCCCATCGTTGGTGGGATCCCGCCTCCGAGTTCAAGCCGCTGCACGAGATCAACCCCCTGCGCCTGGGCTGGATCGACAGCAAGGCCGGACTCGCCGGCCGCAAGGTGCTCGACATCGGCTGCGGTGGGGGGATCCTCGCCGAAGGCATGGCCGGGCTCGGCGCCGAGGTCACCGGCATCGATCTTTCCGAAAAGGCACTCAGCGTCGCCCGCCTGCACCTGTTCGAGAGCGGACACAAGGTGGACTACCGCCTGTGCAGCGCCGAGGCCCTGGCCGAAGAGATGCCTGGCCGGTTCGATACCGTCACCTGCATGGAGATGCTCGAGCACGTACCCGACCCCGCCAGCATCGTCGCTGCGTGTGCGCGCCTCGTCAAACCGGGCGGCCACGTGTTCCTGTCGACGCTGAACCGCAACCCCAAGTCCTACCTGTTCGCCATCATCGGTGCCGAGTACCTGCTCCGGCTGCTGCCGGCAGGCACCCACGAGTACGCCCGCTTCATCAAGCCCTCCGAGCTGAGCCGGTACTGCCGCAACGCCAGGCTGGACGTGCAGGAGGTCATCGGGCTGTCGTACAACCCGCTGACGAAAACCTACGCCCTCGGCCGCGACACCGACGTAAACTATCTCGTCCACACCGTGGCCGACGCCTGATCTGCAAGCGCTGCAGGGCGGCCGGCGCACTCGCACTCCAGCGCGTCCCGTTACGCTGCATACAGGTCGCGAGCGCTGCTTTACACTGCGTGCAAGCGATTCCTCTCCAGGGAGCACGGCGATGAGCTTCCGCCACCTCAAAAGCCTCTTCAACCCACGTTCCATCGCGGTGATCGGCGCCAGCGCGCGCGAGCGCCGCATGGGCAACGTGCTGATGCGCAACCTGCTCTCGGGGCAGTTCGCCGGCCCGATCATGCCGGTGAATCCGCGCCGCCCTTCGGTCGCGGGGGTGCTCACCTACCCGAGCGTCGCCGCGCTCCCGCAGACGCCCGACCTGGCAATCATCTGCACCCCGGCGCCGTCGGTGCCACGCCTGGTCGAGGAGCTCGGCGAACGGGGCACGCGTGCGGTGATGGTCATGGCCAGCCAGCTCGACACCACGCTCGGCGCCGACGGACGGCCGCTCGACCGCGGGATCCTGGAGACGATCCGGCGCTACGAGATGCGCCTGCTCGGCGGCAGCACGCTGGGGCTGCTCGTCCCCGGCCTCGGCCTCAACGCCACCTTTTCGCAGATCCCCGCGCGCCCGGGCAAGCTCGGCTTCGTGTCGCAGCGCGACACCGTCGGCACCATGGTGCTCGACTGGGCGCTGCGCAAGAAAGTCGGCTTCTCGCACTTCGTGTCGCTCGGCGACAGCCTGGACATCGGCTTCGGCGAAGTGCTCGACTTCCTCGCCAGCGACTCCGGCACGCGCGCAATACTGCTCTACATCGAATCGATCCAGGACCGTCGCGCCTTCATGGCCGCGGCGCGCGCCGCCGCACGCAACAAGCCGGTGATCGCGATCAAGGCCGGCCGATCACCCAATAATCCGTTGATGGGTGTCTCCGACCCGCTCTTCCTCGAAGTGCCCAACCTGGTCAGCCACGACGACATCCACGACGCGGCATTGCGCCGCGCCGGCATCCTGCGCGTGGACCAGCTCGAGGAGATGTTCGGCGCCGCCGAGACGGTGCTGCGCGCGCGCCCCTTGCGTGGCGACCGCCTCGTCGTGCTCAGCAACGGCGGCGGCGCCGGCCTGATGGTGGAGGACAGCCTGTATCTCGCCGGCTACACCCTCCAGCCGCTCAAGGAGCAGACCATCGACCGCCTGCGCCGCTTCATGTCTCCCGGCTGGAACGGGCGCAACCCGATCGAGATCCGCGTCGACTCCGAGCCGGCCTGCTACGACCGCATGCTGAAGATCCTGCAGGAGGAGCGCGACGGCGATGCGGTGCTCGTCATCCACACCCCGAACGCGCTGTCGAGCAGCATCGACACTGCGCAGCAGGTGATCGCCACTGCACGCGAGATCGGCAGCAACCTGATGACCTGCTGGGTGGGGGACGAGAGCGTCGACGAAGAGCGCAGCCTCTTCATCAACGCCGGGATCGCCACCTTCGATTCGCCCGAGCACGCGGCGAGCGCCTTCCTGCACATGCACAGGCATCGCCTGGCGTCCGAGGTGCTGATGGAAGTGCCGGCGTCCGAGCCGGTCGAGTTCAGGCCCGATACGGCGCGCGCGCGCGCAGTGATCGAGCGCGCACTGGCCGAGTCGCGCCACAGCCTCGCCGAATCCGAGGCCAAGGAGGTGCTCGCCGCCTACGGTGTACCGGTGATCCAGACCCATGTCGCGGCCAGTCCCGAGGAGGCCGCGCAGATTGCCGGGCACATCGGCCTGCCGGTGGCGCTGACGCTGATGTCGCGCGACATCCGCCGCAAGTGGGACGTGGGCGGCGTCGCCCTCAACCTGGAAAGCACCGAAGCGGTCGACACGGCGGCACGCGGCATGATCGAGCGCGCCAGCCGCGCCAGCCCGCCGGTGGCGGTGAGCGGCTTCACCGTGCAGCGCATGGTGCTGCGCGGACACGCGCGCCAGTTGCTGATCGGGGTCAGCACCGATCCCCTGTTCGGCCCCGTCATCGTGTTCGGCGAAGGTGGGCGCGCACTCGAGATCTTCCGCGGCCTCGCGGTGGGCTTGCCGCCGCTGAACCAGCCGCTCGCACACGACCTGATCGGACGCAGCAAGGCCGCTGCGCTGCTCGCCGCGCGCGCCCACCTCCCGGCCGCCGACCGCGACGCACTGGCGCTGACGCTGACAAAGGTGTCGCAGATCGTGGTGGACCATCCCGAGATCCACGAGATGGACATCAACCCGGTGTTCGCCGACGAGCACGGCGTGCAGGCGATCGACGCCCACATCCGCCTGCGTCCGGCCACCGCGCACGAGCACCGGCTGGCCATCCAGCCCTACCCCAAGACGCTCGAGGAAGCCGCGCAATTGCGCGACGGCCGCCCGATCCAGCTGCGCCCGATCCGTCCCGAGGATGAGCCTGCGCATTACGCCTTCCTGTCGCAGCTGACGCGCGAGGACTTCATCTACCGCTTCTTCAACTACATCCCGGAGTTTCCGCGCCGCGAGATGGCGCGCCTGACGCAGATCGACTACGACCGCGAGATGGCCTTCATCGCCGGCGCGATCGACGCCGAGGGCAAGCCGGAGACGCTCGGCGTTTCGCGTGCGGTTGCCGACCCCGACAACCACACCGCCGAGTTTGCGCTCGTCATCCGCTCCGACCTTAAGCGCCAGCGCCTGGGCTCCATCCTGATGGACAAGCTCATCCGCTACGCGCGCACGATCGGCATCCGCCGCCTGGTAGGCGACGTGATGGCCGAGAACGAACCGATGCTGGGCTTGCTGCGCCACCTCGGATTCACGCTGAAGGCTTCCGAAGAACCGGGGGTCGTCAGGGCGAGCTTCGAGTTGCAGCCGGCTCTGGCAGACGCTGCAACGAGCGCTTGAGCGCACGAAGAAATGCCCGCCGCGGTGCGCCATGCGCCGGGGCGGGTTGCTGACCTGCGGCCCCCTCAGGCGTCCTGCAGGATCAGCACCAGCAGTTCCTTCGGACCGTGCGCGCCGTAGGCCAGCGTCTGCTGGATGTCGGCGGTCTTTGACGGACCCGACACGAGCAGCGCATTGGTCGGCATGGCGCCCGCCCAGCCCTGCGCATGCATCAGCTCATGGAAGTTGTCGCGTACCTCGCTCGCCTTGAGCAGCGCGATGTGGAAGGGCGGCACCAGGCTCATCAGCCGCGGCTCGGCCGGGGTCGGCCACAGCACCAGGCTGCCGGTGGCGGCGATGCCGCCGAGGGTGCCGGTGAGGCTGGCCGGTGTGCGGAAGAAGAGCTCGTCCTTCCACTCCTCCACCGGGCGGTCGTACGCCTTGAGGCGCAGCGGTACAGCGTTCCGCGCCACGTGGGCGGAGAACTGCCGGCCATGCGGGGTCGCCGGAGCGACCAGCAGTTCGCCGATACTGCGCAGCGCGAGGGCCTCGATGGCCCGCAGCGGCCACTCGGAGGTGGTCGTCAGCAGGGTCTCGCCATGGACCGACTCCAGCATCTGGCGCAGACGCGCGATGCGGGCCTCGGGTGCGTAGCGCCAGGGCGCGGTGACCACGTCGACGTCGTAGTCGTCGGCGATCGGCGTCGTCTCCTGCAGGCTGGCGCGCAGCCTGGCAAGGATCCGTTCTTTCGCATTCAGTGCGTGCATGCTCCTCACCTCGCTCATTGGTCGCCAAGATGCTCGCGGGCGAGCTCGTGCAGCGTGCGCGCGGCGAGCCTGGGCGCACTGCGATGTTCGGTCCACGGGCCGATGCGCGCCGGCATCAGGGCGCGCAAGCGCGTCCCGGCATACATCGCGGCGCGGTACAGCGCGGGCGAGGTATTCAAGGTGCGCCACGCCTTCCAGACCATCGCCTCCTTCTTCGAGTACTTCGTGCCCTGCCCGCGCATGTGATGCGGCTCGGCCTCGGGCGCGCGCACCGCTTCCTCGCGCAGACGGCGCAGCAGCGCGGGGATGGGGATCTTTACCGGGCACACCTCACTGCAGGCGCCGCACATCGACGACGCGGTGGGCAGGTCGCGGGTGACGTGGAGCCCGAGCATGTGCGGGGTGATGATCTTGCCGATCGGTCCCGGATACACCGTGCCGTAGGCGTGGCCGCCGATGCGGGTGTAGACCGGGCAGTGGTTCATGCACGCGCCGCAGCGGATGCAGTTGAGCGTCTGGCGCAGCTCGCCGTCGGCGAAGGCCTGCGTGCGGCCGTTGTCGAGCAGCACCAGGTGCACCTCGCGCGGGCCGTCGAGTTCATCCGCCTTGCGCGGGCCGGAGATCATGTTCACATAGGTGGTGATCGCCTGGCCGGTCGCCGAGCGTGTCAGCAGCGACAGCAGCGGGATCACGTCGCGCAGGTTCTCGACCACCTTCTCGATGCCGGTCACCGCGATATGCACCGGCGGCACGGTGGTCGACAGCCGACCGTTGCCCTCGTTCTCGACCAGCAGCAGGGTGCCGGTCTCGGCGATCGCGAAGTTCACCCCCGAGACGCCGATATCGGCCTCGAAGAAGTTGCGCCGCAAGGTCTCGCGGCCGATCTGGATCAGGCGGTCGACATCCTCGGTGTAATCGACCTCGAGCTTGTCGTGGAACAGCTTCGCCACCTGGCCGGCGTTGAGGTGGATCGCCGGCATGATGATGTGGGCCGGCTTCTCCTCGCGCAGCTGCACGATGAACTCGCCCATATCGGACTCGAGGCAGTCGATACCGCGTTCGCCGAGGTAATGGTTCATCTCCATTTCCTCGCTGACCATCGACTTGCCCTTGATGATCTTTTGCCCCGCGTGCTGCTCGACGATGCGGTGCACGATCGCGTTGGCCTCCTCGACGGTCTCGGCCCAATGCACCTTGACGCCGTTGCGGGTCAGGTTGGCGTCGAGGCGTTCGAGCAGCTCGGGCAGCTTCGACAGCGCCCGCGCACGCACCTGGTTGCCGAAGGCGCGCAGGCGTTCGAGCTCGTCGCCGTCGGGAAACTGGCTGCGACGCTTGTCCATCAGGAAATCCATCGCGCCACGGAAGTTGCGGCGCAGCTGGCGATCGTCGAGCGCCTCGCGCGCATTGCGCTTGAAGGCGATCGGCACGCCGGGCACGTCGGCCAGCGTGCTCATCGGGCATCTCCCTCGGCAGCCGGCGCGGTGCGACGCAGCAGGAAGCTGGCGAGATGCTCGCCACGCAGCGTGTCGCCCTGTTTCTCGAAACAACCGTTGATGTTGAGCAGGCAGCCGCAGTCGGCGCTGACCACCTCGGCCGCGCCCGAGCCCTTGAGCGCCGCCGTCTTGTCCTTGACCATCGCGCCCGAAATGTCGGGCATGCGCACGCTGAAGGCACCGCCGAAGCCGCAGCATTCGCTCTCGTGGTCATGATCGACGCGCTCGACCCCGGCAAGCTGGGCGAGCAGCGCACGGCCATGCAGGTGAGTATTCATCTCGCGGCGCGCCGAACAGGAGGTGTGCAGCGCCACCCTGACCGGGGTGCCGGTGTGCTCCAGCCTCACCCTGCACACCCCGAGCAAGAACTCGGCCAGCTCGAACGTGCGCTCGGCGAGCGACTCGACCTGCTTCAGCATCTGCGGCTCGTCCTTGAACAGCTCGAAGTAGTGATGGCGGAACATGCCCGCACAGGAGCCCGAGGGCACCACCACCGGCCACTCGCCGGCGAACAGCGCAAGTTGCGCGCGCGCGACCTCGCGTGCCTCGGCGGTGTAGCCCGAGGTGTAGGCCGGCTGGCCGCAGCAGCTCTGCGCCTGCGGAAAATGCACCTTGATGCCCTCGCGCTCGAGCAGGCGGATCGCGTCCATCCCGGCGCCGGGAAAGAATACGTCGATCACGCAGGTACCGAACAGGAAGACGTCGGACGGTTTCGCCGGATAGGCGCGTGCCGGCTCCAGCGGGGGGGCGACGCGCGTCGCGCTGGCGGTCGCGGGGAACGGGTGACTCATGCGCTTTGACTCCGGGTTTCGCTGTTCTTGATCACGCAGCGCTCGCCGCAACGCGACGACCACCGCACACACCGGGCGGCGGGAAGCGTCGACGCGCCTCCCGCCCCCGCTCACCCCGCGGCGAGCAGTGGATCGCTGACGCCGAGCACGTAGATGGCGATCATCGCCACGATGCCGGTCATCAGCACGTAGTACACCGTCGGCCAGAAGGTCTTGCGCAGGATCGCGCCTTCACGCCCGAGCAGGCCCACCGTGGCCGAAGCCGCCACCACGTTGTGGATCGCCACCATGTTGCCGGCTGCCGCGCCGATCGCCTGCACCGCCACGATCATCGCCGTGGACACGCCGAGCGAGGTCGCCACACCGAACTGGAACTGGCTCAGCATCATGTTGCTGACCGTGTTCGAGCCCGCGATGAAGGCCCCGAGCGCCCCCACCGAAGGCGCCAGCAGCGGATACACGTCGCCCACGCTGTCGGCCACCCAGCGCGCCATCGCGATCGGCATGCTGGGCAGGTCGGCGGCGTTCACCCCCGAGTTGATCAGGATGCGCACCATCGGCACGGTAAACAGCAGCACGAAGCCGGCACCGAGCAGCACGCGCGAGGACTCGCCCACCGCCTTGACCAGCGAGCGCGCGTGCATGCCGTGCAGGAACACGGTGATCAGCACCACCGCCACCAGGATGCCGCCGGGCAGGTAGAGCGGCTGGAAGTCGGCCTTGATGCCCTTCTCGCCGAGGATGTCGGCAAACACGATCACCACCGACTTCATCGCCCCGCCGATCTCCGGAAACACGCGGCTCAGCACCAGCAGCGCACCGACCAGCACATAGGGCAGCCAGGCACGGAAGATGCCGATCGGCTGGTGATGCGGGAGCTGGTCGAGCTTCATCTCGATGCTGCCCATCCACTCGCTCGGCCACTCCTTCGGGTCGGCGAAGTCCCAGGTCTTTTTCGGCACCAGGAAACCGAAGCGCGCCGCGCCGGTGACGATGGCCAGGCCCACCAGGCCGCCGAGCAGCGAGGGGAACTCCGGCCCGAGAAAGACACCGGTGAAGGCATACGGCACGGTAAACGCGAGGCCCGCGAAGAGCGCGAACGGCAGCACCTCGAGTCCGGCCTTCCAGCTCTTCTCGCGGCCGAAGAAGCGGGTGAGCATCATCACCATGATCAGCGGGATCACCGTGCCGACCATGGCATGGATGATCGCCACGTTGCCGGTGATCACCTGCAGGAAGACGTCCCAGCTCGAGCCCTTGGCGGCGAGCTGCGCGCCGATCGTCGCGCTGTCGAGGCCGCTATTGACGCCGATGATGATCGGCGTGCCCACCGCACCGAAGGACACCGGCGTGCTCTGCACCAGCATGCCGAGCAGCACCGCCGCCAGCGCCGGGAAGCCGATCGCCACCAGCAGCGGCGCGGCGATCGCCGCCGGCGTGCCGAAGCCCGACGCGCCCTCGATGAAGCAGCCGAACAGCCACGCGATGATGATCGCCTGGATGCGGCGGTCGGGGCTGATCGTGGCGAAGCCCGCCCGGATCGCGGTGATGCCGCCCGAGTACTTCAGCGTGTTGAGCAGCAGGATGGCGCCGAAGATGATCCACAGCACCCCGATCGTGATCACCAGCCCCTGCAGGGTCGAGGCGAGCACGCGGTTGACGCTCATGTCCCACACCCACAGGCCGATGCCCGCGGTCAGGAAATAGACGACCGGCATCGCGCGCCTGGCGGGCCAGCGCAGGCCCACCAGCAGCACCGCGGCGAGCAGGATCGGAGAAAAGGCGAGAAATGCGAGCATACCGGGCTGCATCGGGATCTCCCCCTCAGAACGGCGTGCGCATCGTGCGCGCAGCCATGAACATCGATCGAACCATCATTGCCCTTCCCCCTTCGGATGGATTTCAAGAAATCTGGATGACTGCGCCTTCGCCTTTCCGGTCAATTGGTCTTACCACTTTACCGAAAGTTGCACCAGACTAAGGGAGCCCGCGGGGCATGTCAATGGAAATCATCAGATTTATCGATGGGAACATGAGGGGCGGGTTCGGCAGGCGCCCGGAGGGGCGGCGGGCGGGGGGGGTGCCGGTCCACACAGGCGCGGGTCCGATGCTGCGCGGCGTCGAGCGCGGGGAAACGCCGGACTCGGTGCCGCCCACCGGCCAGCTCGCGCGAGTCGGAGGCAGGTCGGCAGCGCCATGCATCTATACTTGTCTGGGAATGCCAGTTGCTTCACCCGGAGACCGATCTGCGATGCACGAAATCTCGCCATCCGACCTCAAGACCATCCTGCACTCCAAACGCGCCAACCTGTACTACCTGGAGCATTGCCGCGTGCTGGTGAATGGCGGCCGGGTGGAATACGTCACCGACGAGGGCAGCCGGTCGGCGTACTGGAACATCCCGATCGCCAACACCACGACCCTTCTGCTCGGAACGGGAACCTCCATCACCCAGGCCGCCATGAGGGAACTCGCCAAGGCCGGCGTGATGGTGGGTTTCTGCGGTGGCGGCGGTACGCCACTCTTCACCGCCAACGAAGTCGACTTCGACGTCGCTTGGTTCTCGCCGCAAAGCGAGTACCGACCAACCGAGTACCTGCAGCCATGGGTGCGCTTCTGGTTCGACGACGCATTGCGACTCCGCGCGGCCAAAGCCCTCCAGCAGGCGCGGCTGACGCGCATCACCGCACACTGGATCGACAATCGCGCGCTTTCGGAAGCAGGCTTCGAAGCTCCCCGCGAGCGACTCGAAACCGCCCTGGCGGCCTCCCGACGCACCATGCTCGCTGCACCGGACAACACGGCTCTCCTCACCGAGGAAGCCCGTCTTACCACGACGCTGTTCCGGCTTGCATGCGATGCCACCGGTTACGGGGACTTCACGCGCGCCAAGGGTGGCAGCGGTGGAGATCCGGCGAACCGCTTCCTGGACCACGGCAACTATCTCGCCTATGGGCTGGGCGCCACTGCCACCTGGGTGCTCGGCCTCCCGCACGGTCTCGCCGTGCTCCACGGCAAGACGCGCCGCGGCGGCCTGGTATTCGACGTTGCCGACCTGATCAAGGATGCGCTCATCCTCCCGCAGGCTTTCGTTTCCGCTATGCGCGGCGATAGCGAGCAGGAGTTCCGCGAACGCTGTGTCGAGACCTTGGTGCACGCGGAAGCCCTGGACTACATGATCGACACGTTGAAGGCCATCGCCACCGAAACCGGAAAGCACGCCGCATGAACGTGCTCCTCATCTCTCAATGCACGAAGAACGCGCTCACCGAGACGCGGCGTATCCTCGACCAATTCGCCGAGCGCCGGGGGGATCGCACCTGGCAGACGCCCATCACTCGGGCCGGACTGGAAACGCTGCACCGCCTGCTGCGCAAGACCGCCCGCAAGAACACCGCAGTGGCCTGCCACTGGATTCGCAGCAAGGACCATAGCGAGTTGCTGTGGATCGTCGGCGATGCGCGGCAGTTCAGCGACCGGGGCGCGACGCCGACCAACACGACGCGACGCAACGTACTGCGGACGGAATCCGAGAACGACTGGCACAGCCTGGCATTGATCCACCTGCTGGCCTCGCTTGCGGCGCTGCTGCACGACCTGGGCAAGGCCTGCCTCGCCTTTCAGCAAAGGCTGCAGGCAAAGGGACCCATCGAGCGCAACCTGTATCGTCACGAGTGGGTATCGCTACGCCTGTTCCAGGCCTTCGTCGGCGACAGCGGCGACGCCGAATGGCTCGAGCGGCTCATCAACCCGTCGGGGGACGACGACGAGAGTTGGACCGTGGGCCTGGGCGAGCACGGGCTGTGTGACGGACTCGACCCCGCTGCGCAAGACAACAAGCCGTTTGGCACGCTTCCGCCGCTGGCACGAGTCATTGCCTGGCTCGTGCTGACCCATCACCGTCTGCCTGTCATGCCGACCAAGGACGATGCCGGACGTTGGCAGTGGCTCGGAGCGCGGGTGCGGAACCTGCACGCCGCACAACTGGACCGACTGCTGGAGCAGGTAGACGCAAACTGGAACGAACTTGCGGACAGCAAGGACCGCACAGTGATTGAGCCCTATTGGAAATTTCCGCAAGGGCTACCGATCACGACCGCCGCATGGAAAAAGCGCGCCACGCGCGTGGCACGCCGCCTGTTGACGATCGTGCAGGGCGCCGATTCTCGAGACTGGCTGCAAGACCCACACGTCATGCATCTCGGCCGCCTCACCCTAATGCTGGCCGACCACCACTACTCCAGCCTCACCGATCCAGCGGCGCGCTCCGACCTCAACCCGGCCTATCCGCTGTTCGCCAATACCGACCGCAAGACCGGCAAGTTCAATCAGACCCTCGACGAACATTTGCTCGGCGTCGCCCGGCACGCCGGCATGGTCGCCCATGCACTACCCGGTTTCGAGCATCACCTGCCCCGGCTGGTCCGCCACAAGGGCCTGCGCAAACGCAGTACCGATCCCCGCTTCCGCTGGCAGGACCGCACGGCGGACCTCGCCGAAGCGATGCGCGAAGCCGCATCCCGGCAGGGCGCATTCATCGTCAATATGGCCTCCACCGGCTGCGGCAAGACCCTCGCCAACGCCCGCATCATGAACGCGCTCGCCGACCCGTCGCGCGGGCTGCGCTGCGCTTTCGCCCTCGGCCTGCGCACCCTCACGCTACAGACCGGCCGCGCATTCCGCGATGAACTCCAGCTCTCGGATGATGCACTTGCGATACGCGTGGGCGGCGCAGCGAACCGGGAGCTCTTCGAGCACTACGAGCAACTCGCCGAGCAAAGCGGATCGGCCTCGACCCAGGCATTGCTGCCAAAAGACGCCGGCGTGATCTACGAGGGCAACACCGCCCATCCGCTGCTGCAGCGCCTGTCACACGATCCAAGGATCCACAAGCTGCTCGCCGCACCGCTGCTCGTCTGCACCATCGATCACCTGATCCCGGCCACCGAGAGCCAGCGCGGTGGCGGGCAGATCGCACCCATGCTGCGCCTGATGAGCGGCGACCTGGTGCTCGACGAACCCGACGACTTCGACATCGACGATCTCCCTGCCCTCGCCCGCCTCGTCCACTGGGCTGGCCTGCTTGGAAGTCGCGTGCTCTTGTCCTCCGCCACGCTGCCGCCCGCGCTGGTACAGGGCCTGCTCGAGGCTTATCTCGACGGACGGCGCTGGTTCCAGCGCAATCGTGGCGAGCGTCCAGGCGCTGCGCCAGAGGTGTGCTGCATGTGGGTGGACGAGTTCGACCAGATGCGACACGACTGCGCCGATGGCGATGCATTCGCCGAACGCCAGCTCGATTTCGCCCGACGCCGTCATGCGCATCTCGCCAAGGAAGCCGTGCGGCGGCGAGCCGAGCTCATCGCACTCCCGCTCGCTGGCAAGCCACGTGACACGCTGCGCTCCACGATGGCAACGATCCTGCGCGACGCCGCGCTAGTCCTGCACTCCGCTCACTGTTCCGTCGACCCGGTGTCAGGCAAACGCGTCAGCTTCGGCTTGATCCGCATGGCGAACATTGCCCCACTGGTCGACGTCGCACTGGCCCTCTACGCGCTCGGCGCGCCCGAGAACACGCGGATTCACCTCTGCACCTACCACTCGCAGTATCCGCTGCTGATCCGCTCGGCCATCGAGCACCAGTTGGACGCCACACTCGACCGCCGATCGCCCGACGCGGTCTTTGCTCGACCCGAGATCCGCAGCCGCCTCGACGCCAACCCCGAGCCCGACCACCTCTTCATCGTGCTCGGCAGTCCGGTCACCGAGGTCGGGCGCGACCACGATTACGACTGGGCCGTGGTCGAACCCTCCTCGATGCGCTCACTGATCCAGCTCGCCGGCCGGGTGCGCCGTCACCGCCCCGGCGCAGTCGACACGCCCAACATCCGAGTACTGGACTGCAACCTTCGTCACTTCGAGCATCCCGGCAAAGCCGCCTATTGCACGCCCGGCTTCGAGACCGAAGAGCCGCGTTTCAAGCTGCGGTCCCATGCTCTTCCTGACCTGCTCGAAGCCGGGCAGCACGAGGTCATCGACGCCCGCCCGCGCATCCTGCCGAAACCGGAGGACGAACTGGAGGCCACCTCACGGCTGGTCGACCTGGAGCACGCACGCATCTACAACCAGATGCGCCCTCAAACGGGCGAAGCGGAACTCAGCGACTACCAACGGCGCAAAGGGGCCCGCCCAACTCCACCGATCAACGCCACCACCCACTGGCTGAAGCCCGGCGTCTCGCTGACCGCGGTGCTGCCGCAGCAGCAACCGTTCCGCCATGACCCCGAACCGAAAGTGGACCTTGTCCTGCTACCGGATGAAGAGGCCGAGGATTACGCGCTCTACCGCGTCGAGCCAGGCCCGGCTCGCTATCGCAACCTGTACGTGAAGATAGACGACAGCCTCAACCATCGCATCGCGGATGAACAACTCGCCGGCGCACGCATGGCGCCGTGGGGTGTCACCGACTACATGGCGGCATTGACCGAGCTCGCCCAGGAACGCGGCATGACATTGGATGCGTGCGCTGAACGCTACGGCACCGTGACGCTACCCGAGAGCATGCAGGGCTGGCGTTTTCATCCTGCGCTGGGTTTCATAAAGAGGAGCTAGTGCGAGTGGAACCTGTTTGCACAAATCCAAAAGGATCTGCAGATCGCCTCTGCGGCAGCGCCTCCGAGCCCCTACTCACAAAGGCTGAGCCTTGGCAAGGGCACGCTCACGAATTCGCTCGGGGAGTTCGCCCGGCGTCAAAAGGTGGACGGAGATCCCAAGCGTCTCTGCCAGCAGTTCCTGCAGCTCTCCCAAGTCGAACAAAGTGGCACCAGGAAGTGGGTCCACGAGGAGACGGAGAACGGCACTTCCTTGTTCCGCCTCATCGAGCACTGTCGCCAGTACCCGGGGATTGGTCGCTCTGTGGTCGCGCACCAACCGTTCGATCGTTAGTCGGTAGCACTCAACCATGCTCGGCGTTTTCAAGGTGTCGGCTGCCTTTCCGGCAGTGAAGGTTGCTCAGACATCGAGCGATGAATATTTCTGAGCTGCATTGCTGCAGTTGCGGAAGTCTAGCAGAAAGTCTAGACTGCGCCGCAGGGAGTAATTTTGTTCCTCACTCATCTAACGATGAATAGGTTGAAATCGGGAGATGCCCCCGAGAGATGGCAGTCTCAAGGGGGCGAGTAGCGGCCCAACCAAGCGAAGTGGCTCCACCTACGGGATTCGTCGCAGGAAGGAGGTTCGAGATGTGATTGACGATCGCATGACCAGAAGAGTCTGAGCATAGATCAACTTGACACCCCGGGGCGCAGCTCCGGGGATTCTACTTCGCGACGCCTTACATGAGAATCCCATGCCTAGCACGCCCACCGAACGCCAGGCGGCTTTCCGCACCACGATCGAGCGCTTCCTCAAGGAGCGCCTCGATGCGAAGCTCGACAAGCTGCCAGCCGACGACCCGAAACGTCCCGAGCTGATCGCCCAGCATGCACGCGAAACCTGGCTTGCAGACGCCGCCCGTCGCGTCGCGCAGATCCAGATCGTCACCCATACCCTCAAGCCGATCCACCCCGACGCTCGCGGCACGAACCTGTTTCGCACACCGCACGACTTGCCGCCCCACTCGGAAGTCGGCAGTCACGTCCTCGGTCCCGACTTCAGCAGCGACGTCGTCGGCAATGCAGCCGCGCTCGACGTCTTCAAGCTGCTCAAGCTGCAAGTTGATGAACGCCCCCTGCTCGCCTGGATGCAGGAAGGGGACCCTGGCTTGCTCGCCGCAATGAGCGACCACGCCGACCAAGCGAGCGCATGGCTCGACGCCTTCATCGCCATCACGGCCCCGCGCAGCGCGATAGCAAGCTCGCACACCTTGGCCAAGCAGGTCTACTGGCTGGCGGGCGAAGACCCCGCAGACGACAGCCAGTACCACCTCCTCGCGCCGCTGTATTCGAGCGCACTCGCCCATGCCGTCTTCCAGACGATCAACGAAGACCGCTTCGGCGAGGCAGGAAAGCTCGCCCGCCAGGCAAGGCGCGAGCAGCGCGACCACGACACCGGCTACCGCGACTACCCCGATCTCGCCGTGCAGAAGTTCGGCGGCACCAAACCGCAGAACATCAGCCAGTTGAACAGCGAGCGCGGGGGCAACAACTACCTGCTCTCCTCCCGCCCGCCCAAGTGGAAGACCCTCGCAGTCAAGGCGCCGCTGCACACCGACTCCGTGTTGCCGCGCTTCGGCCGGGTTCCGGAGGTGCGACAGGCCGTACGGACCCTGCGCGATTTCCTCGAGAGCGACCCGCCTCCTAACAAGGAAACCCGCAACTACCGCGACGCGCTGTTGGATCGCCTGATCGACGAGTTGGTCGACTTCGCAAACCCGCTGCAGGCCACCCTGCCCGTCGGCTGGAGCCGCGACGCCGACTGCCGCCTGGCCGAAGCCGAACGGCTCTGGCTGGACCCCGGGCGCGCAGGGGCAGGCGACGAAACCGACGCCGATTTCCGGGCAGCCTGGCAGCACATGGACTGGCCCGCCGAGATCGGCCACCGCTTCGCGAATTGGCTGAACCACGAACTCGGGCAGACCTTGCCGCTCGGCGACATCGAAGCTCGCGAATGGCGCGACGAACTGCTGCTCCACACCGCATGGGGGGGCGCGCTGCACCGACTGCGCGCTCAGGGCGATACACCCACCTACGTTCCGACCAGGGAGTCCGTGCAATGAGCACCCTACCCGACAGCGACGGCCTGCTGATCCTGCCGCGGCTACGCGTGCAGAACGCCAACGCCATCTCCAGTCCGCTGACCCACGGCTTCCCGTCGATCACCGCCTTCCTCGGCCTGATGTGGGCACTCGCCCGCAAGCTGGAAGCACACGATCTGCCCCTCGCCTTCGACAGCGTCGGCGTGATCTGCCACGACTTCGACGAGCAAGTCACCGAGGGCGGTTATGTGAAAGCCTTCCGCCTCACCCGCAACCCGGTCGACAAGGACGGCGGCAGTGCAGCCATCGTCGAGGAAGGCCGCATGCACATGGAGATCACGCTGATCTTCGGCGTCAGCGGCGGCTTCGTCGAGCTCGACGAAGCCGCACATGGCGAGATCGCCAAGATCGTTGCGCACGAGGTGGCCGGCATGCGCATCGCCGGCGGAAGCGTGCTGCCAGGCCGCGACTGGCGCAGCCGCCCGGCGCTCGTAAGGCTCGGTGACGACCACGAGGACGTCCGCCGCCGCTTCCGGCATCTGCGTCGTCGCTGGCTGCCAGGTTTTGCGCTGGTCTGTCGCGACGATCTATTGCAAGCGCGCGTCGAACAACTGCGCGAATCCGCGCCGCATGCGACGGCCCTGGAAGCCCTGCTCGATCTTTCGCGCTTCAACTGGCGACCGGTCCGGCACGCCCCCGCAAAGACCGCCACGCCCGGCGCCCCGGAAAAAGTCGAATGGGCGCCCGAACCACGCCCGGGCTGGATCGTTCCGATCCCGGTCGGCTTCGGCGCGCTTTCCGAATTGCTACCGGCGGGAGAAGTGCAAAACGCCCGCGACCACGACACCCCCTTCCGTTTTGTCGAAAGCCTCTACTCCATCGGCCAGTGGATCAGCCCGCACCGGCTGGACAACGTCGGCCAACTCCTCTGGTACGCCAGCACCGACCCGGCCGCGGGCCTGTACCGCTGCCGCAATGACTTCGCATCCCTGCAATCCGCCTGATCCCCCCACGACAAGGAATTCAGATCATGACGCTCAAGACCGCCTCCGTACTCGCCTTCGAACGCAAACTCGACCCTTCCGACGCCCTTTTCCACGCGGGTAACTGGGATCAACGGGACACCACCGACGGCTGGCGAGCGGTTGCCATCAGCGAGAAGTCCGTGCGCGGCACCATATCCAACCGCCTAAAAGCCAAGGATCAAGACCCCGCCAAGCTCGACGCTGCGATCGAGAACCCTAACCTGCAGAAAGTCGACGTCGCCGCGTTGCCCAGCACCACCGACACCTTGAAGGTCATGTTCACGCTGCGTGTGCTGGGCGGCACCGGCAAACCGTCCGCCTGCAACGACGCCGACTACCTGAACAAGCTGCTGGACACCGTCCGGGGCTACGCACACGCCCAAGGCTTCGGCGAACTCGCCCGCCGCTACGCTTTCAACCTCGCCAACGCCCGCTTCCTGTGGCGCAACCGCATCGGTGCCGAGCAGGTGGAGGTCCGCGTCGCGCATCTGGTAGGGGGCATGCCGCAGCAGACCTGGACCTTTGACGCCCTGGCACTGCCGCTGCGCAGCTTCGATGCGCCTGCCGAGTTCGCTCCCGCACTCGACGGCCTCGCCCACCTGATCGCCAACGGGCTCGCCGGACAGCAGCATGTTCTGCTGCAGGTTACCGCCTTCGTCCGCATCGGCTCGGGCCAGGAGGTCTTCCCATCGCAGGAGCTCATCCTCGACCGCGGTCGCGGCGACAAAAGCAAGACGCTTTACCACGTCGCTGGCATCGCCGGCATCCACTCGCAGAAAATTGGCAATGCCCTGCGCACAATCGACACCTGGTACGAAGGCGCCGACGAGATGGGGCCGATCGCAGTGGAGCCGTATGGCTCAGTCACCACCCAAGGAAAAGCTTACCGCCAGCCCAAGCAAAAGCTCGACTTCTACAGCCTGCTCGACAACTGGATCATCAAGGACCAGGCGCCGCCCGCCGAGCAGCAACACTTCGTGATCGCCACGTTCGTCCGTGGCGGAGTCTTTGGCGAGGCAGGCTGAACATGGACCACTACATCGACATCACCCTGCGACCAGATCCCGAATTTCCACCGGCCATCCTGATGAATGCCTTGTTCTCGAAGCTGCACCGTGGCCTGGTCAACTGGGGCGGGCGCGACATCGGAGTCAGCTTTCCCGATGTCGCCCCAGGCAAGCGCACGCTGGGCGCGCGGCTGCGACTGCACGGAAGCAAGGCTGCGCTCGAGCAACTAATGAGCAATGGGTGGACGCATGGCATGCGCGATCACACCGAGATCGGCGCCACAACCGCGATCCCGGTCGAGACTTCATACCGCGTTGTCCGTCGCGTTCAAGCCAAGAGCAGTCCCGAACGCCTGCGTCGCCGCCTGATGGCGCGCAAGGCCATCGAAGCGGAAGAGGCACGTACCGCGATCCCCGACAGCGCTGCGGAGATGCTGACCCTCCCCTACGTCGAGATCCGGAGCCGCACGACCGGACAGCAGTTCAAACTGTTCATCGAGCACCTTCCCTTCCAGGCCAGCCCGACCTCAGGCGAGTTCGGGTCATACGGCCTGAGCCAGAGCGCGTCCGTGCCTTGGTTTTGAACCCTTTTTTACGGGGCGCTTCTAGCAGCAATGAAATCAAGGTGTTACGGATGCTCTGCAACGAAGGGAGCTTTCGGCACACCTTGACCTTTTTCTTTAAAAATCAATAACATCCTAGCTTTCACCTCTAATTCACTGCCGGATAGGCAGCTCAGAAATTGACGAGGTCGACGTTGTAGTCGGTGCCCGCGTTCACTGCCGGATAGGCAGCTCAGAAATGTACGGTGGCGCGAAGACCGTCATCACGGCAATTCACTGCCGGATAGGCAGCTCAGAAAGATAAGAGCATCACGTTCACGTACCGCAAGCGATTCACTGCCGGATAGGCAGCTCAGAAACTTGTGCGCAAGCCGGGCTATATCAGTCCATCATTCACTGCCGGATAGGCAGCTCAGAAATCGGCCAGGCGCTGAAACTCGGGCGCCGCATCATTCACTGCCGGATAGGCAGCTCAGAAATTGCGCAGCTCCGCAAGCCGTGTCCGCGCCTCATTCACTGCCGGATAGGCAGCTCAGAAATCCACATGGCTCATGAAGTCGTAGATCGTCACATTCACTGCCGGATAGGCAGCTCAGAAAAGGGAGTGACACGACGGCTTGGTACAGGTCGTATTCACTGCCGGATAGGCAGCTCAGAAAGTCTCGATCACCCACAGCAGCACGCGGTATTCATTCACTGCCGGATAGGCAGCTCAGAAATGCGGCTTCGTCCGTGATGGCGACCTCGGTCAATTCACTGCCGGATAGGCAGCTCAGAAATGAGTGGGCGCAGACATGGGCCGGAATCGCAAATTCACTGCCGGATAGGCAGCTCAGAAATTGGCGAACTCGACGATCTCCTCGTCGGTGCGATTCACTGCCGGATAGGCAGCTCAGAAAAGCAGCTCAATGCGCTGTCCGAGGCTGTCAAGATTCACTGCCGGATAGGCAGCTCAGAAATCGGTGCTATCCACGCCGTCCTCGTACTGGAAATTCACTGCCGGATAGGCAGCTCAGAAATACGAGAACGCCAAGACGCCGGAGGAGCGCGCATTCACTGCCGGATAGGCAGCTCAGAAATGCTCAGTGTCACGCGCCCGACCTGATACCCAATTCACTGCCGGATAGGCAGCTCAGAAAATCACGCCCGATCGCACCGTCGTGCTCAATGCATTCACTGCCGGATAGGCAGCTCAGAAATCAACGTGCTTGCGGTCGTCGGCTCTGAGGCGATTCACTGCCGGATAGGCAGCTCAGAAATCAACATGGTGGCGTGGGCCGACGGCGCGCAGATTCACTGCCGGATAGGCAGCTCAGAAATTGCTGTGCTGATGCAGGATCCAGCCCATGCTATTCACTGCCGGATAGGCAGCTCAGAAATTCACGAGCTCCGGCCCAGGCACTTCCTCGTCCATTCACTGCCGGATAGGCAGCTCAGAAATTGTACCCGGTCGAGAGCAAGAACAGGTTGTCATTCACTGCCGGATAGGCAGCTCAGAAAGCATGGCTGCCCGCGTCGACGCCGACATCATCATTCACTGCCGGATAGGCAGCTCAGAAAAATGGCACGGCAAAGCCCGCGGCGGTCGGGCCATTCACTGCCGGATAGGCAGCTCAGAAAAGCGGATGCGACTCATCGAACGCGGTATCGAAATTCACTGCCGGATAGGCAGCTCAGAAAAGGAACCACCGGACGCCCTCGCCAAGAACGCCATTCACTGCCGGATAGGCAGCTCAGAAAAGGCAATGCGCTTCTTGCCGTGGTGGGAGAGCATTCACTGCCGGATAGGCAGCTCAGAAAACGATCGACGATCGGCTTGGGTACCTGCTCGAATTCACTGCCGGATAGGCAGCTCAGAAACGATGCACTCGGCATCGAACGCCGCGAACCGCATTCACTGCCGGATAGGCAGCTCAGAAATGAAGGATAGCACCATGATCCGCATCGACGTCATTCACTGCCGGATAGGCAGCTCAGAAAAGCGGGCCACGTCGGTGTCGGTGGCGGCAGGCATTCACTGCCGGATAGGCAGCTCAGAAAAAGCGATACCACGCCATCGCCTACGACCACACATTCACTGCCGGATAGGCAGCTCAGAAAAGGCGGTGGCGACGTACGGGACGAGCAGGATGATTCACTGCCGGATAGGCAGCTCAGAAATTGATCGTCCGCGCCTTCTCCTTGATCTTCGAATTCACTGCCGGATAGGCAGCTCAGAAATCGCGGTGCGCCGTCGGGACCGTCGTCGACGTATTCACTGCCGGATAGGCAGCTCAGAAATACGACGAACCCCCGCCGCCCGACTGGCGCACATTCACTGCCGGATAGGCAGCTCAGAAAATGCAGAAGCAGCACGACCCCGAAGCCATCACATTCACTGCCGGATAGGCAGCTCAGAAAAGCAAGCCCAAGCGACCGAGCTGGCGCGCAGCATTCACTGCCGGATAGGCAGCTCAGAAAATGTTCGCCCACTGGCGCCGTGTCGGCGAGCTATTCACTGCCGGATAGGCAGCTCAGAAATCAAGGCTGGCCCCCTTGCTGCCGTCCTTCTTATTCACTGCCGGATAGGCAGCTCAGAAATCGACAAACTCACCGGCCGCCTCGTCGACGATATTCACTGCCGGATAGGCAGCTCAGAAATCGCCGAACACAAGCGCAGGCCGATAACGCTGATTCACTGCCGGATAGGCAGCTCAGAAAATCCAGGGCGAGCTCGAGCATCCGGTCGAGCTATTCACTGCCGGATAGGCAGCTCAGAAATGGCCTCAATCACGCAAGGCCTCGCCAAGATCATTCACTGCCGGATAGGCAGCTCAGAAATGCAACATCAGCGAAGCCGCCCGCCTGCTCAAATTCACTGCCGGATAGGCAGCTCAGAAAATTCGGCGGCGCTCATGGCGGCGTAGTACGGGATTCACTGCCGGATAGGCAGCTCAGAAATGTGTAAATCGTGTCCCGCCCGTTCCACTGCCATTCACTGCCGGATAGGCAGCTCAGAAAAGCCGCGTCTGATACGCCGCATCGAGTGCCATATTCACTGCCGGATAGGCAGCTCAGAAAAAGACCGCAGCCCGGGCACAGGCGGCCTGGGAATTCACTGCCGGATAGGCAGCTCAGAAAACGGTGAAGCTGCGTCCGTCGGCGAGCTGCAGATTCACTGCCGGATAGGCAGCTCAGAAAAGGTGATGCGGACGTCGAGCGTGTCGTAGTTGAATTCACTGCCGGATAGGCAGCTCAGAAATCAACACGGGCAGCAAGATGTTGCCGAGATTGATTCACTGCCGGATAGGCAGCTCAGAAAATCCACCACGCGTAGAAATGCAGGCGGTAGTCATTCACTGCCGGATAGGCAGCTCAGAAACTGTCCGACGTGCCCGGAGCGGCGCCCATGGAATTCACTGCCGGATAGGCAGCTCAGAAATTCACGCCGAACGCCGCCTCGGCCATCGTCTGATTCACTGCCGGATAGGCAGCTCAGAAAAGCCATAGGGCTGACCCTGCGTGCGCGCAAAAATTCACTGCCGGATAGGCAGCTCAGAAAATCAGCGAGCCGACCTTATCCGCCCAGAGCAGATTCACTGCCGGATAGGCAGCTCAGAAATGCGACATGGCCGTTGAGCGCTGCCGCCCAACATTCACTGCCGGATAGGCAGCTCAGAAATCGGGCGCCAACTCCGGCTCATCAGAGCAAATATTCACTGCCGGATAGGCAGCTCAGAAAATGATGAAGGTACTCGTGACCCGGAATGAAATATTCACTGCCGGATAGGCAGCTCAGAAATCGGCGCAACACGCTGAGACCATGTGGACATGATTCACTGCCGGATAGGCAGCTCAGAAATATGACGTGTCCCGTGTTGCGTACAGCGTGCAATTCACTGCCGGATAGGCAGCTCAGAAAAGGGGCTGCGCGACGATTTTCCAGGCACGGTGATTCACTGCCGGATAGGCAGCTCAGAAATGACCCACACCGGAGCGCCAGGGCCTCCGCACTCGCCTAGCATATTGATCTGATCCCCAGCATGCGCTCCCG
>JBEOKH010000515.1:0-4517 GCA_040275625.1 Thauera sp.
GCGTGGCGCGAGCTCGAGCTTGCGCCCGAGCACCACGTCCGATTCCTGATAGCCGTCGCCGTAGGCGGCTCGCTGGATCGCAAGCACCGCCGGCAGGTCGGCCGTGCGCAGCGGCCGCAGGGACAGCCCCGCGGCCGCCGACCCTCCCGCCATCAGGCGCCGGCCTTCAGCCAGCGCGCGGCGTCGAGCGCGAAATAGGTCAGGATGCCGTCGGCGCCGGCACGCTTGAAGGCGAGCAGGGCCTCGAGCGCGCACGCCTTCTCGTCCAGCCAGCCGTTGGCGGCGGCGGCCTTGAGCATCGCGTACTCGCCGCTGACCTGGTAGGCGTAGGTCGGCACCTGCAGTTCCTGCTTCACGCGGCGCACGATGTCGAGGTAAGGCATGCCGGGCTTGACCATGAACATGTCGGCACCCTCGGCGATGTCGAGCGCGACCTCGCGGATCGCCTCGTCGCTGTTGGCCGGGTCCATCTGGTAGGTGTATTTGTTGCCCTTGCCGAGGTTGCCGGCCGAGCCGACCGCGTCGCGGAACGGGCCGTAGAAGCTCGACGCGTACTTGGCCGAGTAGGCCAGGATGCGGGTGTGGATGTGGCCGTCGCGGTCGAGTTCGCTGCGGATGCGGCCGATGCGACCATCCATCATATCGGACGGCGCGACCACGTCGGCGCCAGCCTGGGCGTGGCACAGCGCCTGCTTCGCCAGCGCCTCCAGGGTCTCGTCGTTCATCACGTAGCCACGCGGGTCGGCGGGGTCGATGAGGCCGTCCTGACCGTGGCTGGTGTAGGGGTCGAGGGCCACGTCGGTGATCACGCCCAGATCCGGGAAGCGCGCCTTGAGCGCCTGCACCGTGCGCGGCACCAGGCCCTCGGGGTTCCAGGCCTCTTCGGCGCCATCCGTCTTGCCCGACGCGTCGATCACCGGGAACAGCGCGAGCGCCGGCACGCCGAGGTGCAACGCCGCTTCGGCCACACGCAGCAGATTGTCGATCGATACGCGCTCGACGCCAGGCATCGAGGGCACGGCCTCGGTGCGCGCCTGGCCGTCGAGCACGAACACCGGGTAGATCAGGTCGTTCGCGGTCAGCACGTGCTCGCGCATCAGGCGGCGGGAAAATTCATCACGGCGCATGCGGCGCATGCGGGTCGAGGGAAAGGCTCCAGTGGGTCGCATCGTGATCTCTTGCAGGTCGTGATCGGGCGCAGGCGGCGGCTGCCGCCGCGCAGGTCGCGGCGTCACACGCAACACACTGCCACCGCGGCGGGAAAAAACGCCGCGAGGCCGCAGGCAGTGCGGAACTTTTGCGCGTCGCCCACTATCTTAGCAGGCAGATGGTGTCGTGCCCCCAAGGCTGACCCTCTCCCGCTTCACCTCCCTGAGCGGGTGCCTCACTTCCGGTGAGGCATTTTCGCCCCCGACTACGTCCCCTGGTCGGGGGCTTTTGTTTGTCCGTGCGTGTCGTCGTCCGCTGCCGCCGTCATCCCGGCAGTGTCCGTCGGCGCCAGCCAGCCGCCGAGCACACGCTCGGCCTCCTCCACGCCGCTTTTCTTCAGGCTGGAAAAGAGCTGCACGGTCACCTGCGGTCCGAACGCTTCGAGCTCGCGCCGCACCTGCTGCAACACCGCCGCGGCGGCGCCGCGCGAGAGTTTGTCGCTCTTGGTCAGCAGCACGTGCAGCGGCCGGCCCGAGTGAGCGAACCAGTCGATCATCTGACGGTCAAGAGGCGTGAGTGGATGCCGTGAGTCCATGATCAGCACCAGGCCAATCAGGCTCTCGCGGGTCCGCAGGTAGGTTTCGATCAGTCCGGACCACTCGCGGCGAACCTTCTCGGGCACGGCGGCGTAGCCGTAGCCCGGGAGGTCGACCAGCAGTGCGCCGTTGTTGAGGCGAAAGAAATTGAGCAGCTGGGTACGCCCGGGCGTCTTCGACACGTAGGCCAGGCGCACGTGGCCCGCGAGGGTATTGATCGCGCTCGACTTGCCGGCGTTTGAGCGTCCGGCAAAGGCAATCTCGGCACCGGAGGGCGGCGGCAAGCCAGATGGCTTGGCGATCGAAATCTCGAATGTTGCGTTGCGAAACAGAGGCATGAATGAAGATCGTGGAAAACCGCGGCACCGCGGCGAAGAACCCTCATCGCATCGCGCAATCAGGCGTTCGTGTTATAGAATACCTCGTTTGAAACAATCACTCACGGCTTTCCGAGGACATCATGATCAAGCGTTCCCTGCTGCTCTCGTCGCTTCTGCTGGTCGCCGGCAGCCTTCAGGCCCAGGACAAGGCTCCGGATCTCGACAAGGCGAAACAGACCGCCGAGACGCTTTGTGCCGCCTGTCACATGGCCGATGGCAACAGCCAGCTTCCAGCAAACCCCAAGATCGCAGGCCAGCATGAAGACTATATCTTCAAGCAGCTTCGCGAGTTCAAGGGCTGGAATGGCAACGCCCCGGTGCGTGAAAACGCGATCATGGGCGGAATGGTCGCCGGGCTCGAAGAAAACGACATGCGCGCGCTGGCGAAGTATTTCTCGTCTTTCGAACTGCAGCCCGAACCGGCGAAGAACCTCGCGACCATCGATCTCGGCCAGAAGATCTGGCGCGCCGGCATCGCCGCCAAGGGCGTGCCCGCCTGCGCCGCGTGCCACGGCCCAGCCGGTGCCGGCATGCCCGCGCAGTATCCACGCCTGTCCGGGCAATTCGCCGAGTACACCGAGACGCAGATGAAGGCCTTCCGGGACGGCGTGCGCCTGAACGATCCGAACAGTATGATGCGCATGATCGCGATCAAGATGACCGATCCGGAAATCAAGGCTGTCGCCGATTACGCGGCCGGCCTGCGCTGATCGCCTGCGCAACACCCTGACCCGGGGCGAGCCGACGCCGCCCCGGGTCGAGCGCCTCCTTCCAGGCACGCTGCCCGCTTCGATCCTGCCGCAAGGCGTGATGGGTTCCGTGTACAGCCGTTCTTCTCCGAGGTCTGGATGCATCGCGGCACCGCGCGCCCGCGCTCCGAGCTGCTCAGCTCGATGCATTGTCCCATTTCAGTTGCTCACGATCCTGTCGATCGCATCGGTCGTGGGCACGGTCGTTCGCCAGACCGAGCCGTTCAACGCCTACCTCAGCCAGCTCGGCCCGTTCCGGTTTCCCATTTTCGAGAAACGGGGCTCGTACTCGGCATACAACACCGGCTGGTTCGTCGTCAGCCCGCTGCAGGAAGTGCCGTTCAGCATCACGCCCTGCACGTCGAGCTTCGAGGACGGCTGCTCGCGACTGGCGATCACGGCACACAGCCTGCTTCCCGGGCGCCCGGGCGAGGGCGTCATGCGCATCGCGATCGACGAAGGAAGACAGATCGGCACCTGGTCTGCGGACCGCGCCCGCATGCTCGAGCCGGCGCAGCGCAATGCGCTGATCGAGCGCTTCGCGGCGCGCCGCTTCCCGAAGAAACGGGCGAGGAATCCATGCGCGAGACACTGGATGTCGATGAGACCTTACGCCAACATGTTCCTGACCGGCCTGCATTCAAGCGGCGCGCTGTGAGCGCACCGCAACACAGACACCGGCATTCGATCGAGGACGGACTGAACCCATGAACCCGATTACGGCAGGTGGCGGCGATGGCCGCAGTTTCCTCACCGTCGATGCGGCACGTGCCGCGATCCTCGGCGCGCTGGCGCCGATCGCCGGGCGCGAACGCGTCGCGGTGCGCGCCGCACTCGGCCGCGTGCTCGCCGAGGACGTCATCGCGCCCTACAACGTGCCCGCGCACGACAACTCGGCAATGGATGGCTACGCACTGCGCGCGCAGGATCTCGCCGCCGACGGCGAGACCGCACTCGCGGTGGTCGGCACCGCCTTTGCCGGCCGCCCGTTCTCGGGCATCGTCGGCCCCGGCCAGGCGCTGCGGATCATGACCGGCGCCGCCATCCCGCAGGGCGCCGACACCATCGTCGTGCAGGAAGTCGCCCGCCGCGAGCACGACCGCGTGTTCGTGCCGGCTGGCCAGAAGAAGGGCCAGAACCTGCGCCGCGCCGGCGAGGATCTGGCCGAGGGCGAGGTCGCGATCGCCGCCGGCAAGCGCTGCGGCCCGGCAGAGCTCGGCCTCATCGCCTCGCTCGGCATCGCCGAGGTCGGCGTGCGCCGCAGGCTGCGCGTGGCGGTGATGTCCACCGGCGACGAGATCGCCTCGATCGGTCGTCCGCTCGGCCCCGGCGAGGTGTACGACAGCAACCGGTACACGCTCCATGGCGTGCTGACCCGGCTGGGTTGCGAACTGCTCGACCTCGGCGTCGTGCCCGACCGCCCGGAGGCGCTCGAAGACGCCTTCCGCGAGGCAGCGCAGGCCGCCGACGTGATCATCACCAGCGGCGGCGTGTCGGTCGGCGAGGCTGACTTCATCCGCGAGATGATGGCGCGCATGGGCGAGGTGGCGTTCTGGAAGCTGGCGATCAAGCCGGGACGGCCGATGGCCTTTGGCCGCATCGGCAACGCGGTCTTGTTCGGCCTGCCCGGCAACCCGGTGGCG
>JBEOKH010000516.1:0-14165 GCA_040275625.1 Thauera sp.
GGTTCGGCGCGGACCGCCAGGCGGGCGACGCAGGTGCCCTGGCGGTCGGCGACGAGACAGCCCTCGGCGACGAGCTGCTCGTAGGCGAACAACACGGTGTTGCGCGCGATGCCCAGGGTCGCCGCCAAGCTGCGGCTGGCCGGCAGGCGGGTGCCGGCGGGCAGGCGAGCGCTCAGGATCGCCTCGCGCAGGCGGTGATACAGCACGCGCTGGCGCGGCACACCCGCGGGCAGCGGCTCGGAAAGCAGCCAGTCGAACGCCATCGTGGCTCCATGATCAGTGCGCCGCGTGGCACTACGGAAGGCGCCAGAGGAAATCTACCATGGCGACATCGACCTGCCGGAGCTCTCCACCATGAACAAACCCGCCCCCTCCGCGCGCACCCGCGTGCGCCGCATGCCCGAACGCGCCCACTACGACGCCGACACCGTGGCCGCGATCGTCGACGCGGCGATGATCTGCACCGTGGCCTTCCAGATCGACGGCGCGGTGCACGCCATCCCCACGATCCACTGGCGAGAGGGCGATCACCTCTACATCCACGGCGCCAAGGCCTCGCGCATGCTCAAGGCGCTGACCCAGGGCGACGCCTGCGTGACGATCGCGCTCGCCGACGGCCTGGTGCTGGCGCGCTCGGCGCTGCACCACTCGATGAACTACCGTTCGGTGGTGATCTACGGCCGCTTCGAGCCGGTCACCGAGCGCGCGTACAAGCAGCGCAGCCTGTGCGCCTTCATCGACGGCCTCTACCCCGGCCGCTGGGACACGCTGCGCCCGATCACCGACAAGGAACTCGACGCCACCGGCCTGCTGCGGATCGCGCTCGACGAGGCCTCGGCCAAGGTGCGCGACTGGGGCGTCAAGGACGACGCGGACGATCTCGACTGGCCGGTGTGGGCGGGCGTGGTGCCGCTGCTCACGACGACGGGCGAAGCGGTGGCCGAAGCCGACAGCGTGCTGCAGGTGGTGCCGCCGACCCGTTTCGGATAAGCGCAGAACCGGGCGCGCTCAGGGCCCCGCAGGGCCGGGGTCGGCATCGAGCAGGCGCTCGCACTCCAGCATCAGCGACTGCCCGAGCTCGGACTCGTAGTTTGGGTCGAGCGCTTCCATCATCTCGTGCGTCGTGTAGAGCCCCGCCTCGCGCGACAGCGTGGCGGCGACCTGGCGCGCAAGCTGGTCGCTGAGCGCCGACAGGTGGCGGCGCTCGGCCAATGGCAGATTGCGCCGGGTGCGCGCCAGCCAGTCTGCGGCCAGCGTGGCGCCCTGGGCGGCGGTGGGCCACTGGCCATGCTCGTACCATAGCGACAGGCGCTCGGCGGTCAGCGCAAAGATCAGCGCGGCGCGCGCGCCGCGGCTGTCGGCAGGCGGCAGCGCTGCGGCGGGCGGGATCATGTAGCGACGCCCGTGCCGCAAGACGACGCGATCAAGGCCGGCGCCGAGTATTGCCGAAGCGGTTGCCGGCAGGCCGGCGGCCGAAGGGGCGGCGCCGCTCGTCTTCCTCATCACGCTTGGGCTTGGGCATCAGCAGGTTCTTGCCGCCCTGCTGCGCGAGCTTGGCGTGGTCCTGCAGCGCGGCCTCGAAGTGCGCGGCGCTGACCTCGATTCCGGCGTGCTCGAGCGCCGGCTTCCAGGCCGCCAGGCGTTCGCGCACGAGGAAGACGCGCTCGTCGGCCTCAGCTTTTTTGGGCAGGCCCTCGACCAGTTGCACGGCAGCAGGGGTCAGCACATAGCCCTCGCCCGCCGCGGTCAATAGGCCGTGGGTGAAGAAGCGCGCAAAGGCCGTCGCCCACGCCGCGGGCGCAGTGACCGGGAAGCCCATGAATTCGGCCGCCGCGACGATATCGGTCAGCGCGGCGGGCCGCCGCTTGGCGGCGATCAGGGTCGCCAGGAGCAACTGCGCGTCGGTGTCGTGGATGGGATACATGGGGGGCTATCTGCCGGTGACGTTGTGAAGCGCGCCATGATGCCTGAGGCGCGGCGATCCGGTGCGGCGGAATGCGGGCGCAAGCGGACGCACAGGGTCATCGAAGGGGTCGTGACGAACCGAGGCCCGACGCTCGGCGCCACGCCCGGAAGCCTCAACCGACGTGGCAGGCCAGCCCCTTGAGGTACTCGCCCTCGGGCACCGCGAGCCCGATCGGGTGATCGGGCGCCGCCGAAAGGCGGTAGAGGATGCGCGCGTCGACGCCGGCGTCGATCGCCGCGCCGGCGACGATCTTCTGGAACAGCTCCTGGCCGATGCCGCCCGAGCACGAATAGGTCATCAGGATGCCGCCCGGGTTGAGCAGGCGGAAGCCGAACAGGTTGATGTCCTTGTAGGCGCGCGCGGCGCGCGCGGCGTGCGCGGCCGAGGGCGCGAACTTGGGCGGGTCGAGCACGATCAGGTCGAACCTGCGGCCTTCTTCCTTCAGCGCGCGCAGGGCCTTGAACACGTCGGCCTCCTGCCACTCGGCGCGGCTCGCGTCGAACTGCGGGTTGAGCGCGAGGTTGCGGCGCGCCGACTCCAGCGCCGGGCCGGAGGAGTCGATCGACAGCACCGAGGCCGCCCCGCCGGCGAGCGCCTGCAGCGAGAAGCCGCCGGTGTAGCAGAAGCAGTTGAGCACCGCGCGTCCGCCGGCGAGCTGGCCGGTGAGGAGCCGATTGTCGCGCTGGTCGAGGTAGAAGCCGGTCTTGTGGCCGCCTTCCACGTCCACCTCCATGCGCACGCCGTTCTCGACAATGGTGAGCCCGCCCGCGGGCAGTTCGCCGTGCGCACAGCCGACACGCGGCTCCAGGCCTTCAAGGCCGCGCACCTCGGAGTCCGAGCGTTCATAAACCGCCGCGCAGCCGGTCGCCTGCGCCAGCCCGGCGACGATCGCCTCGCGCCACTTGTCGGCACCGGCGCTGGTGAGCTGCAGCACCACCACGTCGCCATAGCGGTCGGCGATCACGCCGGGCAGACCGTCGGACTCGCCATGGATCAGGCGCATGCCCTCCTGCCCGTGCAGCGCCGGGATCGCCGCGCGCCGCGCCACCGACGCCGCCACCGCACGCTTGAAGAAGGCGTGGTCGATCACCGCCTCGGCATCGAAACTCCACACCCGCGCGCGGATCTGCGAAGCCGGCGACCACGCCGCGCGCGCCAGCGCCTTGCCCTCGGCCGTCACCACCGTCACCGTGTCGCCCGGCCGCGCGCGGCCGTCGAGGCGATCGACCGAGCCGGCGAAGATCCAGGGATGGCGGCGGAACAGCGAGCGTTCCTTGCCGGGGTGGAGGATGAGTTCGGCCATGGCGGTTCCCGAGATTGCGAAGGAGTCAGGGCGCGGAGTGTAACGGCTGCGCTCCATCCCGCCCAAGTTCGGCTCGGTTCCTCTCCTCCCCGCTGCGTCCCATCAAGCAACGAACGCCCGGTTCGATCGGGGCAAATGGACCGAACACGTACCGGCCCTCAGCTTGCCGGATACGCCGTGACCAGACGCAGACAGCGTGCGCCCGCACGCAGCTCCCAGACCGTTCGGATGCATGGCGCCGAGTCGTCCGGCATCCAAACGTGACAATCGACCTGGAACAAGCGCGCCCGCCCCGCCGGGTCGTCCCGCACACGGACGACGGGATTGAGGCGTGCATGCTCGACCAGCGTCCTCGCGAACACCTCCCAGGCCTCTGAACGCGCACCCTGGGTAAGGAAGAATCGTGCCTTCGGCCCGCCGTCCGGGTGGGCGGTGGCGAGCAGGTAATCGGTCGCCTTTCCGTGTTCGACCCGTGCGCACTCCACGCCCGGCAGCCTGCGCGCCCCGGTCACGACGGCACCCTGCGCAGCGCGCCGGCAGCGGCGAAGACGACGCCCATCTCGCCCGCCACCGCGCCGAACTCCACTGCGTAGCCGGCGCCTTCGTCATACACCGACACCACCGTACCCAGGCTGCCGGCCGGCACCACGCCGCCGTCGAAAGCGATGTCGACTGAAGCGACCACCCGGGCATGCTCTGCAATCGCCGCGCTGTCGACGCAGGCGCGCAACTGCTCGGCCACGCCACGCCCCTGCGGGTCGCGCTCCACAGCGAGCAGGAACAGGTTGCCGCTCAGGCGCGCCCACAGCTCGCCCACGCGCCGCTTCTCGATTGCATCGTCCGCGCTCTTGTAGCCCTCGCCCTTGTATTCGACCACCAGCAGGCGACCATCCTCCAGTTCGGCGACGAAGTCGGGATAGAAGCGGTCGCTCGCGGTCGGCAGCCAGAACGAGAACTCCGGAAAGCGCGGCAGATTGTGCACCCGGTGCCGCACCTGCGGCAGACCGTCGAGCGCGACCGCGCAGTGATATTCGTGGTCGGTCTGGCGCGCGCCCGCCTCCTGCAGATCGCCGATCACGCCGTAATAGTGCTTCGCGAAGCGGTGACGGCCGGTGTAGTACGGCGGACGCGCCGGATGCAGCCCGCGACCGAACACGAAGACGTATTCGGCGCTGATGCAGGCTGGCGTCTCGAAGCCGCTCAACACGCACTGCAGGCCCTGGCGCTGCGCCTTCTCGCGCAGCACGCGCAGGCGTTCGGCGAGCGCGTCGGCGAGCCGGTTGCGGTGGCGCACCAGGGCGGTGAGCGTGTGGCCCTCGTAGCGCTCCAGCCAGCGCAGCACACGGCCGAGCCAGGCGAGCATCTGCGGCTGCGGCGTGCCGGGCTCGCGCAGGCGCGCGTCCAGCCAGTGCAGCAGGTCGGCCTCGGTCACCGTGGTCGGCACCAGATCCAGCTTCACCGCGTAAGCGGCGCGTTCCTGCTCGATGCGCAGATGGCCGTGGTCCAGGTCCACCAGGTACGCGCCCGGCGATTCGTCGGGGCGGAAGCCGGGCAGTTCGGGCGGCTGATCGGCGAGGACGAAGCCGGCCAGATCGAGCAGGGTCTCGCGCTCGGCCAGCTCCAGCTCGCCCTGCGCATCACGGACACACAGCAAGGGCAACGGGCGGAAGTCCACACCGCGCTGCGAGGGCGAAGCGAAGGTCCGTTGGCGCAGCTCGAAGCGGTCGAGCTCGCGCGTCAGCGCCTCGCGCGCCTTGCGCTCGGGGATCGCCGCGACCAGCGCAGCGCGCAGCTCGGGCGGTGGCGGTTGGTCCAGGCTCACCCGCAGCTCGCCATCCGCCCGGGTCTCGATGCGCAGCGCCGGCGTCGCGGCACCCGTGTCGAGCGCGAACAGGTCGGCTGCCGCGGCCGCCGGCAGCACCAGCTCCAGCGCGGGCAAGGTCGGCGCGGACGGCTCGCCTGCCGCGCCCGCATCGCCGAACAGCGGCAGGCTGACGGGGAACACCGCCTGCACCGCCTCCAGCTCCTCGAAGCCCATCGCCACCAGGCGGTCGGCGAGCTCCCCGGCCACCCGCGTGCTCTGGGCGCTCGCCAGGTGGGCATAGGCGCGGTTGAGCAGCTCGCTGCGTCGCCGCTTGGCGTAGGGCATGCGCAGCACGCGGCCGAGCAACTGCTCCATGTCGCGGCTCGAGCCCACGTTCTGCAGGCTGCAGAACAACCGGGGGCAGACAGCAGGGGCGGCGCGTCCTCTCCGGCCTGCGGGCAGCGCCCGAGGATAAGGCATCGGCCCTCCGGGCCGGCAGCATTGCTGCGTGTGGGAGGGCGCGCGGCCGATGGCAGAGCCCGACACGCCCCCACGGCCCGCTCAGGTCGCGCCACCGCGCCCTCGTTCGAGCACACTTGCGCGCGGAGACCGCAGCACCGACGCGCCAGCCAGGCGGCAAAATCGAGATTCCCCTTGACAATCGTTCATTCGAAAATCGTCACAAATTGATAAACTGGGAATATTACAGATCGGTGAATCCGACTTGCCCCTCCCCTCCTTCCTGTCTCGGCCGAGTGCCGCCCTGACTGCCATCTTCCGCAACGAGAGGGTCGTCGGAACGACGATCGCCGCGTGGCTGATCCTTGCGGCACTCTTCGGCGGCTACTGGGTCCAGCTCGAGCGCTCGCACGCGGCGCTCGTCTCGCAGGCCGAGACGCTCACCCGATTGCGGGCCCTGCAGACAGCGCATGCCCTGGCGCTGCACACCCGCGCGCTCTTCCGCAAGTTGGACTATCTGTCCCAGGACCTCGGCGAGCACTGGCTGAAGGAAGGCCGGGAGGGCTCGCGCGAGGCGCTCCTGCGGGCACAGCTCGCGCTGCCCGACGGCACCCTGGCCGGGATCAATGTCGCCGACGCCGAGGGGCGCCTCGTGTATTCCACCGTCGGCGAGCAGACGCCCCTCGCGCTCGAGCGCTTCGGCATCGCGGACTACGCGCATTTCCGCGTTCACCTGGAGGGTCGCGAGCGGCTCTTCATCGGCGAGCCCTATCGAGGGCGGATGACCGGCACCTGGATCGTGCCCATTTCCCGCCCCCTCCTGCAGCATGGCCACCTGCAGGGCGTGATCGTGCTTTCGGTGTCGCTCGCCCATATCACCCGGGCCCTGAAGGAGCTCTATCCGGAGGCATCGAATGTTGCGGCCCTCCTGTTCGAGGACGGCCGCTACCTCGCCCATTCCAGCCGGGCCGATCAGGCCCTCGGACGCTCGGTGCCCGCCGACCGCCCCTATCTGGTCGATCGTGTGAGCCAGCAGGGCAACTTCGATGCGACCGCGCCACTGGACGGCGTCGAACGCTATTACGCATGGCACCGCGTCGCAGGCTTTCCGCTCATCGCCGCACTCGGGCTGAGCAAGCAGGAGACGCTCGCGCCGGTGCTCGGCACGATCCGCGACAGCCGCATCCGGAGCGCGCTGGTCTCGCTGCTGCTGCTCGCCGCAGCCTTGCTGATGACCCGGCTCCGGCTTCGCCACGCCCGCCAGGGCGAGGAGCTCGCCCGCACCCGCGAGCGCCTGGAGAAGCTGCTCGCCCGCTTCCCCGGCATGGCCTACCAGTTCGTGCTGCGCGCGGACGGCAGCTCCTGCATGCCCTATTGCAGCCCGGGCGTGCGCGTGCTCTTCGGCGTGGGCCCCGAGGGGCTCGCGGACTCGTCCCTCAGCCTTTTCGAGCGCGTCCACCCCGACGACCTGGATCGGCTGCGCGCGGGCATCCGCGCCTCGGCTGCGGAACTCGCGCCCTGGCGCTGCGAGTTCCGCGTCCGCAGCGAGCCCGGACGGATACGCTGGCTGCTCGGCGAGGCCAACCCGGAACGTACCCCCGAAGGCGACACGCTGTGGCACGGCTATGTGCACGACATCACCGACCGACAGATCGCCGCGCAGCAGCTGCGCGACAGCGAGGCGCGCCTGCGCCAGGCCGTGGACGCCGTCCGCGACGGCCTGTGGTCGTGGGATCTTGCCCGCGATCGCATCACGCTCGACGAGCGCATCGTCGAGATGCTCGATCGACCGGAGCTGGGCGCGGAGATCAGCTACGAGGAATTCTGCGCCCTCGTCCATCCGGCCGATCGCCAGCGCCAGGACAACGCGCTTCGAACCGCGGCGAGGGCGGCGCCCGACCAACCGGTGGCGGGCGACTTCCGGCTGCGAGCCGCCTCCGGACGCTGGGTCTGGATCCACGCCCGCGGCCGCATTGTCGAGGGAGATCTTCCGGGGCAGCCGCGGCGCCTGGTGGGCACCTTCACGGACGTGAGCGCGCAGGTCGCCGCGACGCAGCTGCGTCGCGCGCTGCTCGATCACAGCGCGGCCGCCATCGCCATGCTCGATGCCGAACTCCACATCCTCGAAGCCAACAGCCGCGCCCACGAGCTCTTCGCGCCCGCTTCCACCTCGATCCGCGGCCTGAAGCTGACCGATCTTCGGCTGCACGAACATCAGGACATCCACATCGCCCGGCACTACAGCGCGCTGCGGGCGAACGGACAGGTCAACATCGAGTTGCCGCTGCGCGACAAGCGCGGGAAGCTGCGCTGGTTCGACGCGCATGGCGTGATGCTGGACCCGGCGGACCCCGAAAGCGACGCGGTGTGGACCCTGGTCGACATCTCCGACAAGTACCGGACCCGGATGGCGCTCGCCACCGAGCGCCTGCGGCTGACGACGGTTCTGGAGCGGTTCCCGGGCGGCGTCCTGATGGAAGATCAGAACGGCGTGATCACCTCGGTCAACCGGGGCTTCTGCGAACTGCTCGATCTTGCCGCCACCCCCGATGCACTGATCGGCCTCGCGCACGAGGCCCTGTGTCGCCTCCTCGGCACGGAGCGCTCGACCTGGCTGCATCGACCCGACGTCGATCACGCCGCCGAGAAGCGGGCCACCGTCGAGGTGGAGGGCGCGAAGGGTCGCACGCTGGAGATCGACTGGCTGCCGATCGAACACGAGGGCCGGGGGCTCGGCCGCGTCTGGCTGCTCCGGGACGTCAGCGCGCGCAAGGCGCGCGAGCGCCGGCTGGCGGAACTCGCCGCCACCGATCCGCTCACCGGCCTGCCCAACCGGCGCAGCTTCCTCGCGTATCTGGACGCCGCGGTGGAGGACGCCCGGCGCGAACCCGCGCGCCGCAGCGCGCTGCTGATGATCGACATCGACCACTTCAAGCGAGTCAACGATACGCACGGACATCAGATCGGCGACCAGGTGCTGCAGCACGCGGCGCGGCTGATCCGCGCCGGCTTGCGCCAGCATGACCGGGCCGGCCGCCTCGGCGGCGAGGAGTTCGCAGTGCTGCTCGACGACGTCGATGTCGAAACGGCCCTCGTGCTCGCCGAACGCCTGCGCGGCAAGGTAGCAGACAATCCGGCCACCACCGATGCCGGCGCGGTTTCCCTGACCATCAGCCTCGGCCTCTGCGGCGTGCACGGGGCGGATCCCGCACGCGTCCTCGGCGAGGCCGACATGGCGCTTTACCGCGCCAAGCGCAGCGGCCGCGACCGGGTCTGTGTGGCGGGTGCCGCCCCCGGGTGAACGCGGGCCCGGGTAGCGGCGACTCGCCCCGCGCACGCATTGGTTCCGGTATCCCGCCCGCGCTGGCTATACTCCCCGCCACTTTCACCCAAGGGGAGACCTGACCCATGAAGCTCGAAACCATCGCCGTGCACGGCGGCTACTCGCCCGATCCGACCACCAAGGCGGTCGCAGTGCCGATCTACCAGACCACCTCGTACGCCTTCGACGACACCCAGCACGGCGCGGACCTCTTCGACCTCAAGGTGCAGGGCAACATCTACACCCGCATCATGAACCCGACCTCCGCGGTGCTCGAGCAGCGCGTCGCGCAACTCGAGGGCGGCATCGGCGCGCTCGCCGTGGCCTCGGGCATGGCGGCAATCACCTACGCGATCCAGACCATCGCCGAGGTCGGCGACAACATCGTCTCGGCGGCGACCCTGTACGGCGGCACCTACAACCTGTTCGCGCACACCTTCCCACAGCTCGGTATCGAGGTGCGCTTCGCCGACCACCGCGACCCGGACAGCTTCGCGCGCCTGATCGACGCGCGCACCAAGGCAATCTACTGCGAATCGGTCGGCAACCCGCTCGGCAACATCACCGACATCGGCCGCCTCGCCGAGATCGCGCACAAGGCTGGCGTGCCGCTGATCGTGGACAACACCGTGCCCTCGCCCTACTTGTGCCGCCCCTTCGAGCACGGCGCCGACATCGTGGTGCACGCGCTCACCAAGTACCTCGGCGGCCACGGCAACTCGATCGGCGGCGCCATCGTCGATTCGGGCAAGTTCCCCTGGGCCGAGCACAAGGCGCGCTTCAAGCGCCTGAACGAGCCGGACGTGTCCTACCACGGCGTGTGCTACACGGAGGCGCTGGGCGCCGCCGCCTTCATCGGCCGCGCGCGTGTGGTGCCGCTGCGCAACATGGGCGCGGCGATCTCGCCCTTCAACAGCTTCCTGATCCTGCAGGGCATCGAGACCCTGGCGCTGCGCATGGACCGCATCTGCGACAACACGGTGAAGGTGGCCGAGTACCTGAAGGCGCACGCCAAGGTGGAGTGGGTGAACTACGCCGGCCTGCCCGACCACGCCGACCACGGCCTGGTGCAGAAGTACATGGGCGGGCGTGCCTCGGGCATCCTGTCGTTTGGTGTGAAGGGTGGCTTCGAAGCGGGCGGTCGCTTCCAGGACGCGTTGAAGCTGATCACCCGCCTGGTCAACATCGGCGACGCCAAGTCGCTCGCCTGCCACCCGGCCTCGACCACGCACCGCCAGTTGTCGCCAGCGGAAATGGCCAAGGCTGGGGTGTCGCCGGATATGGTGCGCCTGTCGATCGGCATCGAGCATATCGACGACATCATCGAGGATCTGGAGCAGGCGCTGGCGGCGGTCTGATCAACCCGTCAAGGCACCTGAACGGGACAGATTGCGGCATCGCTGCGAAATCGTGGTCTGTCCCCGATTACTCCCGATTACTGATTACTCGATTACCTCACGCCCTGATCATTTTTCGATGAAGGCGTGCTCGATCACATAGTCCGCCACGTCACCAATCCGTCGGGACATCCGGAACCCGCGCTTGTCGAGCATCGCGCGACTGTCCTTGAGCATGGCCGCGCTGCCGCAGATCATTGCCCGGTCGACGGCCGGATCGAGCGGAGGGAGGCCGATGTCCTCGAACAGCTTGCCGTTCTCGACCAGATCGGTGAGCCGACCCTGGTTGCGATAGGGCTCGCGGGTCACGGTCGGATAGTAGATCAGCTTCTCGCGAATGAACTCGCCAAGGAACTCGTGATGGGGGAGCTCCTTGACGATGTAGTCATGGTAGGCAAGCTCGCTGACGTAGCGCACTCCGTGCACAAGCACCACCTTCTCGAAGCGCTCGTACAAGTCCAGATCACGAATGATGCTCATGAACGCGGCCATGCCGGTTCCCGTCGAAAACAGGTACAGGTGCCTGCCGGGCAACAGGTCGGACAGCAGCAGGGTGCCCGTCGGTTTCCGGGACACCAGCAAGTCGTCTCCGGGCTGCAGATGCTGCAAGCGGGAGGTCAGCGGGCCGTCCTGCACCTTGATGCTGAAGAACTCGAGGGTCTCTTCGTAGTTGGGGCTGGCGATCGAATAGGCCCTGGTCAGCGGACGACCGTCCACCTCCAGGCCGATCATCACGAACTGACCGTTCTCGAAGCGGATCGACCGGTCTCGGGTGGTGGTGAAGGAAAACAGGGTGTCGTTCCAGTGGTGAACACTGAGCACCTTTTCGGTGATGTACGCTGCCATGAGCCTCGGGCCGGTGGGAGGAAAAGCTTTCTTGCAAGGAGCGAATGGTAGCGGCTTCCCGAAGGCCGCGTGTTGGCTCGTGTCAAAACAGACACCGTGGCCTGCGCACACAAATCAGGATCACTGCAGTTGTCTTGTGAGGCCGTTCTGTTGTGAAAGCCAATGGTCTGGCCTTACGTCGTTCCACTCCGCCATGTAGCTTCATCAAGAGCCGCAACCCTCGTGTGGAGTGCCACGCATACGTTTCATGCTCGTTTACGCCATTTTTATAGGCGCCGCAGCACAATCGGGGCGGTCCGCAACTCGGATCGCCACCCCATCGTGACGAGTGCTCCGTTGCCCGCGGGCGAGGATTCAACGGGCGATCATGCGAAACGACACACTGAAGCAGCTTTCGCGCACCACAAGCCACCTCCTGGCGCTCACCGCCTGTGGCCTCACCGTGGCGATCGGTCTGCCGCTGCGCGAGGTGCTGGACCAGGCCAACATTGCGATGCTGATGCTGCTCACGGTCGTCTTCATCGCGGCGACGTTCGGGCGATCGCAGGCCATCTTGGCCAGTTTCGTTAGCGTTGCGGCGTTCGATTTCTTTTTTGTCCCTCCGCGGCTGTCGTTCCTGGTGAGCGAAGCGCAGTACCTGGTCACATTTGCGGTGATGCTGGTCGTGTCGCTGGTCATCAGCCAGCTCACCACGAGGCTGCGGGCGAGCGCGCACGAAGCCCTGGAGCGGGAGCGACGGTCGCTGGCCCTCTATGCACTCGCGAAAGCCTTGGCCGGAGCGATCAGCGCCCAGCAAGTCGTGGAGCAGGTGGGGGCCTTTGTGCGCGAACAGGTCGAAGGCGATGCTCGGTTCTTCCTGGCCGACGCTGCAGAGGTGTTGCACGAGTTCCCCCACGGCGGGCCACCGCTCGGGCTGGACGAGTCACGCGCGCTCGACGCGGTGGCCCGGAGCCATGCCGGTGACCCGTCCTGCTGCATCGCCAGCCCCAATGGGTTGGATGTGCTGTTTCCTCTCACCGGTTCGACGCGCTGTCGCGGTGTGCTGTTCGTCAGGGCGCAGGACGGCGATAGCAGGCTTCACCTCCTGCGGCCGATGCTCGAGGGTGTTGCCTCGCTGACCGCCATCGCCCTCGAACGCCTGCACTTCGTCGACATTGCCCAGGCGAGCCGCCTCGAAACCGAGGCAGAGCGATTGCGAAGCTCGATCCTGTCATCGATCTCCCACGACATCCGGACGCCGCTCACGGTGTTGTTCGGCCAGGCCGATGCGCTGACGCTCGCCGGCGGCCACCTTAGCGATGAAGAACGGGGTGCTGCCCTGGCGATTCGAGATCAGGCCGGCCGCCTGAACCAGATGGTGGAGAACCTGCTCGACATGGCGCGCCTGCAGGCTGGGCACGTGCGCCTGCGCAAGGAATGGCAAGCGATCGACGAGGTGATTGGCGCCAGCATTCAACTGCTCGGTGACGCCTTGCACGAGCATCCGGTGAAGGTAACGCTGGCGCCCGACCTGCCCCTCGTTGCCGTCGATGCCGTGCTGATGCAGAGCGTCTTCTGCAACCTGATCGAGAATGCCGCGAAGTATTCCGCGGCCGGCGCACCGATCGGGGTGGACGTCGCCGGCGCCCTGGAGGGACTGGTCATCGAGGTTCGAGATTGTGGTCCGGGCTTTCCGCCCGGCAGCCTGCCACGCATATTCGAGGTGTTTGAGCGGGGCGCTGCGGAGTCGTCGATCGCTGGGGTCGGACTGGGCCTTGCGATCTGCCGAGCGATCATCGAAGCGCACGGCGGGCAGATCGGCGCTTCGAACCAGGCCAGTGGCGGCGCCTGCGTCCGCTTCACGCTGCCGTCTGGCGGCGAGCCTCCCGGTATCGAGCCGGAGAGCGCCGATCCGGCAGGAGTCGCGGCGTGAGCGAACATCAGACCAGCATCCTCGTGGTCGAGGACGAGCTGCAGATTCGGCACTTCGTTCGGCAGATCCTGGAGTGGGCCGGCTATCGGGTGTTCGCGCCTCGGAACGGGGGACAGACCACGATCATCCGCATCCACAGGAACCCCGGCATTGCACCACTGATCGCACTCGACTAAAGTGCAATCATTCCCATCAGCGCAGGGCTTTGCAACATGCCTTCCATCACCGTACGAAACATTCCTGAAGAGGTGCATCGCGCCATCCGCGTTCGTGCAGCCACGCATGGTCGGAGCGCTGAAGCTGAGGTGCGCAGCATTCTTGAGCAAGCGGCGAAGCCCGAGGGACGTGTGAAGCTTGGGTCCCTGCTTGCTTCGATCGCCCGCGAGGCGGGCGGACTGACCAATGAGGAGCTCGCGCTCTTCGAGAACGCGCGTGACAAGACCCCGGCCGAGCCGATGCGCTTCGAATGATCGTCATCGACACCAACGTCGTGTCGGAGTTGTGGCGGGTTGCGCCCGATCCCAAGGTTCTCGCCTGGATGGATGCCCAGGTCGTGGAAACCCTATTCCTCTCCGCAATCACCGTGGCCGAACTGCGCTTTGGCCTTGCGGCGATGCCCCAAGGCAAGCGCCGTACGATCTATCGAGAGCGCCTGGAACGCGAAGTGCTGCCGGCGTTTGCAGGGCGCGTTCTACCCTTAGACCTGGACGCCGCGAAGGCCTACGGCGAGTTGATGGCGCGAGCGCGGGCGGCAGGCCTTGCGATCGGCAACGCAGACGGCTACATCGCGGCTACCGCCGCCTCGCGTGGCCTGATGGTCGCCACGCGCGACACAAGTCCGTTCAAGGCGGCTGGCCTGGCAGTCATCGACCCTTGGGCGAGCTGACGGGTTCACAGCCCCGCTCGCCCCCCCCGTCGTAAGGAATCCCGATGCTCGCAGTCCTGCAACGCGTCTCCGAGGCGCGCGTGATCGTCGATGGCGAAACCATCGGCGAGATCGGCGCCGGCCTGCTCGCCCTGGTATGCGCCGAGCGCGGCGACACGACGGCAGAGGCCGACAAGCTGCTCGCCAAGATGCTCAAGCTGCGCATCTTTTCCGATGAGGCCGGCAAGATGAACCGCTCGGTGCAGGACGTGGAAGGCGGGCTGCTGGTGG
>JBEOKH010000517.1:0-26873 GCA_040275625.1 Thauera sp.
ATCAACTTACGGCGGGACTTGCACCCGCAGGAGTGCGCCCATGCTGGGCGCACCAATGCAAAAGGCGCCCAACGGGCGCCTTTTGCAGTCAGGTCCGGGCGGTTCAGCCCGCCTTGCGCCGACGGCGCAAGCCGAGTCCAGCCAGACCGATGCCGAGCAGCGCCAGCACGCCAGGCTCCGGGACACCGTTCGGCGGCGGCGTGACGGCGACACCCGTGCCCCGAAGATGCAGTTCAAGCGAGTAGTTGGAGCGGGAGGCAGCGACGCCGAGGTCTGCATCGGAGAGCTCAAGCGTGATCACGGTCTCCTGGAGACCGGCGGCAGACGGCGTGAAAGAAGCGGAAAAGCTGCTCGCCGACCCCGCCGCCAAGGCCTGAAAGCCGGACAGACCCGACAGGAAATCTCCACTGGAAGGCGTGAACGCGTCGAGGTCGAGGCCGATGGTGTCCGCCCCACCGAGGTTGAAAAGACTGAAACCCAGCAGGGGGCTGACGCTGCCGAGCGTGACGCTGCCGAAATCCAGCAACAGCGAGGTCACCGCTGAACCCGCCTGGAAGGATGGGAGGGCGTGCTCGAGGTAGCTGTACTCGAGGATCTGCTCGGTAATCGGGGTTCCCGCTGCCCCATCGCCTGTCCCTGAGCCGACCGACACGGCGCCCGTGTTGCCGGGGTCCGCAGGCCCAGTCTTGTTCGCCGTCAGCTGATAGGTGACCGCGTTGTCGCCACCAACCGCGCCCGCACCGACGAAATTCGCCGCAGCGGCCCCAGCCGGATCGAAGGTCTGCGACAGACT
The DNA here is from genome assembly GCA_040275625.1 of Thauera sp. Lineage (GTDB taxonomy): Bacteria > Pseudomonadota > Gammaproteobacteria > Burkholderiales > Rhodocyclaceae > Thauera. The sequence goes on from JBEOKH010000517.1 coordinate 794, forward strand.
GGAGAACGTGGTGAGGCGTCCCGGCGCAGCGAGGCTGCCAACCGTCTGACTGAGCGTCGCACCGTATGCGTTCCATTGGGCATTCAGGGCACTGGTACCCTCGGCCGCGTTCGAGTTTTCCTGCGCGAGAAAGGCATTCTGGGTGTTGAGCTGCGCCCGGACCCCCGTCAACACCCCGGTTGTCGGGTCGAAGCGCTGGAAGCCATAGAAGGCGGTCGAGCCGGCACTAGCCGCCGCAACACCGTCGGCCGTGGAGTCCGCCGCACTGAGATCACCGAACCCGGCCGGGTTCCGCTGGACGACCTGCTGGATGACGGGGGAGGCAAAAACCGGTGCTGCAGCGATCATGCCGAGTGCAAGCACGAGCAGCCGGGGCTTTGTTTTCATCTGATTCTCCTGTTGTTCCGCTCGCAATGTGCAAGAAAATGTACCGCTGAGCGTTTTCAAGCAAGAATAGTGCCGTTAAACATTAATTTCGTCTAAACAACAACTTAACAGAATCCAACAAGCACCCGGTTCAACGCGTGTAAAAAATCCCGACAAGGCTCCTCAAGCCCATGTATCGACGATGCCGCCGGCGGTGCTGCCGACCGCAGGCGCAGGGGGGTGAGGAATCGCCTGCAGGAGCTGCAGCGCGCTTTCGCCCTGGATGTCGAGCGCCTTCCTCAGCACTTCGACCGAAACGTCCTGCTGCACCTGCGTAAGGGCATTGGTCGAGGCCATCGCCACGATTGCCGATGCGTCCATGGTTCTTTCTCCTGACGTGCCCTTCAGGCCGGGCGAGTATCGATGAAGAACATATCGGCCGCGAATGAAGAGGCTTGAGCCCGGACGAGCTCCGGCGCGGGCGGAAAGGCCTGCGTCGCTCGCGGGCGACGCCGAAAGCGCGGTGCTTGCGCCGGAGCCACGCAAGGTGCGATGCCGCGATCGAGGCATCCCCGCCCGGCATCTCTGCCCGAAAGCACGACGGGCGCCTCGCGGCGCCCGTCTGCGGTCTACCCCTCCACAGCCCGCTCAGTCGCGGAAGTTGCCGTACTGCAGCGGAAAGTCGGTGATCTGCTTCTTGACCAGCGCGATTGCCTCCTGCAGCAGATCGCGCTTGGCGCCGGAGACGCGCACCGCGTCGCCCTGGATCGCGGCCTGCACCTTCATCTTGCTGTCCTTCAACAGCTTTACGATCTTCTTGGCCAGTTCCTGCTCGACGCCGACGCGCACCTTCACTTCCTGCTTGACCTTGTTGCCCGAGACCTTCTGCACCTCACCGTAGTCAAGGCAGCGCACGTCGACGTTCTTCTTGGTCATCTCGGGCAGCAGTATGGTCTTGATCTGGTCGAGCTGGAAGTCGCTGTCGCCCCAGAGGGTGAGCAGCTTCTCGGCGTGTTCGATCTTCGCGCTGGTGCCCTTGAAGTCGTGGCGGCCCTCGATCTTGCGGTTGGCCTGCTCGACGGCATTGCGCAGCGCAGGCTGGTCCACCTCGGACATGATGTCGAAAGACGGCATCGCTCTGCTCCCCGCTCAGCCGAAGTGGCAGATGTAATGGTAGGGCTCGCCGGCGACTTCGATGTCGAAGCTGGAATTGCCCGCCACGTTGAAGGATTCGCCAGCGCCGAAGGTCTTCCAGTCTGCCTCACCCTTCAGGCGGACGCGGCAGCTGCCTGCCACGCCTTCCATGATCTCGGGCGCACCGGTGTTGAAGGTGAGCGTGGCCGGGAGGATGACACCAACCGACTTCCTGGTGCCGTCTGCGAACTGGATAACGTGGCTCACACATTTGCCATCGAAGTAAACGTTGGCCTGGGTGGTGACGGCGACGCCGTCGATCTTGGCAGTGATGGCCATGAGTTACAGATTCCTTATTCGATTCCAAGCAGCTTCTGGATGATGCCCTTGGCGACAAAGCCGACGAAGCCCACGCCCAGACCGATGAACAGCCACATCATGCCGTAGCGCCCGGCCTTGGACTCCTTGCCCAGATTCCAGATGATGAAGACCATGAACAACATCAGCCCGGTGAGGCCGAGCTGCAGGGCGAGATCCTCGAACTCGGTGAAGCTTAGACCGAAGATGAAGTCTTCGTTATTCATCGCGATGGGCCTGCGTTATGAGCCTCGGGACACCGCGGGAGCGGACTCGCCCGCCCCGCAGCGCGCGACGCTTAGCCGCGCTTGTTCCTGGCGTTGGCAGCGATGCGCATGCGCAGGGCGTTGAGGCGAATGAAGCCATGAGCATCCTTTTGATTGTAGGCGCCCTGGTCGTCCTCGAAGGTGGCGATCGTCGGATCGAACAGCGAGTCGGTCTTCGAGTCGCGCCCGGTGACGATGACGTTGCCCTTGTAGAGCTTGAGCCGCACCCAGCCGTTGACGCGCTGCTGGGTGCTGTCGATGAGTGCCTGCAGCGCGAGGCGCTCGGGACTCCACCAGTAGCCGTTGTAGATCATGCTGGCGTAGCGCGGCATGAGGTCGTCCTTGAGGTGGGCGACCTCGCGGTCGAGCGTGATCGACTCGATGGCGCGGTGAGCGCGCAGCAGGATGGTGCCGCCCGGGGTCTCGTAGCAGCCGCGGCTCTTCATGCCGACGTAGCGGTTTTCCACCAGGTCGAGGCGGCCGATGCCGTGCTTGCCGCCGAGCTCGTTGAGCCTGGCGAGCAGCTCGTGCGCCTTCATGCGCTTGCCCTCGATGGCGACCAGGTCGCCGTGCTCGAACTCGAGGTCGATGTACTCGGCGGCGTCGGGCGCGGCCTCGGGCGACACGGTCCAGCGCCACATCGACTCCTCGGCCTCGGCGGCCGGGTTCTCGAGGTGGCGGCCTTCGAAGGAGATGTGCAGCAGGTTGGCGTCCATCGAGTAGGGTGAGCCGCCCTGCTTGTGCTTCATTTCGATCGGGATGCCGTGCTTTTCGGCGTAGGCGAGCAGCTTCTCGCGCGACAGCAGATCCCACTCGCGCCACGGCGCGATGACCTTCACGCCCGGCATCAGCGCGTAGTAGCCAAGCTCGAAGCGGACCTGGTCGTTGCCCTTGCCGGTGGCACCGTGGGAGACGGCCTCGGCGCCGGTGGCGCGCGCGATGTCGATCTGGCGCTTGGCGATGAGCGGACGGGCGATGGAGGTGCCGAGCAGGTACTCGCCCTCGTAGATGGTGTTGGCGCGGAACATCGGGAAGACGAAGTCGCGCACGAACTCCTCGCGCAGGTCGTCGATGAAGATGTTTTCGGGCTTGATGCCGAACTTGAGCGCCTTGGTGCGCGCGGGCTCGAGCTCTTCGCCCTGGCCGAGGTCGGCGGTGAAGGTGACCACTTCGCACTGGTAGGTGTCCTGCAGCCACTTGAGAATGACCGAAGTGTCCAGTCCGCCCGAGTAGGCGAGCACTACTTTATTGACGTCGCTCATGCTGTTTTCCTGTTTCCTGCTGTGTTGCCGGCACGCACGCCCGTGCATGCCGTGAGTGTTTCGTGAATCAGCTTTCGATGTGGCCGAGCATCAGGTATTCCATCAAGGCCTTTTGCGCATGGAGGCGGTTCTCGGCCTCGTCCCACACCACGGACTGCGGGCCGTCGATGACCTCGGCGGTGACTTCCTCGCCGCGATGTGCCGGCAGGCAGTGCATGAAGACCGCTTCCCTGTGCGCCACTGACATCATCTCGGCGTCGACACACCAGTCGGCGAAGGCCTTCATGCGCTCCTCGTTCTCGGCTTCGAAACCCATCGAGGTCCACACGTCGGTGGTGACCAGATCGGCGCCCTTGCAGGCCTCGAGCGGGTCGGCGAACTGCTCGAAATTGTTCGTGCCGTAAAGCCCGGCGCGCTCGGGCTCGACTTCGTAGCCCGGGGGCGTGGATACGTGAACGTTGAAGTCGAGCACCTCGGCCGCCTGCAGCCAGGTGTTGCACATGTTGTTGCTGTCGCCCACCCAGGCGACGGTCTTGCCCTGGATCGAGCCGCGATGCTCGATGAAGGTGAAGATGTCGGCGAGGATCTGGCAGGGATGGTATTCGTTGGTCAGGCCGTTGATGACCGGCACCCGCGAGTTGGCGGCGAAGCGCTCGACGATCTCCTGCTCGTAGGTGCGGATCATCACCAGGTCGCTCATGCGCGAGATGACCTGACCGGCGTCTTCCACCGGCTCGCCGCGGCCGAGTTGCGAGTCGCGCGTGTTGAGGTAGATCGCCGAACCGCCGAGCTGGTGCATGCCGGCCTCGAAGGAGAGCCGCGTGCGCGTGCTGGCCTTCTCGAAGATCATCACCAGCGTGCGGTCGAACAGCGGGTGGTAAGGCTCGTAGCGCTTGAACTTGTCCTTGATCCACCTCGCGCGCCGGAACACGTGGTCGTATTCCTCACGGGTGAAATCCTTGAACTGCAGATAGTGCTTGATCGAACTCATGAGCGAGTCTCAGCCGTTTGCGAGGAAGTCGCGGATCATCGGCGCCAGCATCGACACCAGGGTCCGGGCGTCAGCGGTGGTGAAGGTGAGCGCCGGCAGCAGGCGAATGACGCGCTCGGCGGTTACCGACAGCAGCAGGCCCTGCTCGGCCGCGCGCGCCATCAGCACGCCGCAGGGGCGATCGAGCTCGATACCGATCATCAGGCCACGGCCGCGGATGTCGACCAGGCCCGCAACGCCCTCGAGCGCCTCCGCCATGCCCTTGCGGATGTCGGCGCCGATCGCGACCGCGTTGTCCATCAGCTTCTCGCCGACGATGGCATCGAAGGTGGCGAGGCCCGCCGCACAGGCGAGCGGATTGCCGCCGAAGGTGGAGCCGTGGTTGCCCGGCCCGAACAGCCCCCTGGCATTGCCCGCGGTGACGCAGGCGCCGATCGGCACCCCGGAGCCGAGACCCTTGGCGAGAGTCATCACGTCGGGCTTGACGCCGGCATGCTGCCACCCGAACCACTGGCCGGTGCGCCCCATGCCGCACTGCACCTCATCGCACATCATCAGCCAGCCCTTCTCGTCGCACAGGGTGCGCAACTCGCGCTGGAAGGCGTCGTCGGCGACGTTGACGCCGCCCTCACCCTGGATCATCTCGAGCATCACCGCCACCACCGTGTGATTGTGCTCGCCAACCTTGCGGATGGCCTCGATGTCCTTGTAGGGCACCCGGATGAAGCCCTGCACCAGCGGCTCGAAGCCGGCCTGCGCCTTGCGGTTGCCGGTGGCCGACAACGTGGCCAGGGTGCGCCCGTGAAAGGCGCTCTCCATGACGATGACGTGCGGCAGCTCAATGCCCTTCTTGTGCCCGTACATGCGGGCAAGCTTGATTGCTGCCTCGTTGGCCTCGCAGCCGGAGTTGCAGAAAAACACCTCGTCCATGGCGGACGCTTCTGCGATGCGGTCGGAGAGCTGCTCCTGCAGCGGGATGCGATACAGGTTGGAGGTGTGCAGCACGCGCGCGGCCTGGTCGGCGATTGCCTTGACCAGCCTGGGGTGGTTGTAGCCGAGCGTGTTGACGGCGATGCCGGAGAGGGCATCGAGATAGCGCTTGCCTGTCTCGTCGTAAAGCCACACGCCCTCGCCGTGCGTGAAGGCCACGGGCAAGCGGGCATAGGTGTTCATGACATGGGACATGGGATACCTCGATCTGAGCGAAGCCGGAAAACGCACACGGCGGCAGACGCCGCCGTGCAGTAAATGAGCCGATGTTAAGCCAAAACCGCGCCCCCTGTACATAAGCGCCCGGTCCGTCGCCTGCAGCCCGAGCGCCCCCAGGCACACGTCAAGCGACCGCCCGCCGGGGCGCCCGCCCGGCGATTTCTGCTAGAATGCTGCGCGTCCAGATTCCGGCAGCCAAGAACCGGAACGCGAACGCCCCCCGAAGCCGCCAAGGCATCAACATGAATCAGAAGATCGAGAACTTCATCATCGTCGGGGTCACGAGGGAGGGGAAGAAATTCCGTCCGAGCGACTGGTCCGACCGCCTGTGCGGTGTCATGTCCGCCTTCGGCGCGGATCACCGCATGACCTACTCTCCCTACGTGCGCCCCGGATGCACGCTCAAGGGCGACAAGACCGTGCTGGTCGATGCACGCCTCTACGACGTCGAACCGCTGGCGTACAAGTTCATGGTGAACTTCGCCAACGACAACAACCTGCAGATCGAGTGGATGGGCGACGCGCCGCTTTGAGCACGCCCGCTTCCTGAAGCGCCGCTCCTGCACGAAGCATCGCGCCCCCGAAGCCCACGCAGGAGCGCCGGCATGCGCGAACACGATGCTGCACGAAATCAACCGCGGCACTCTGCATGCACCGCACAACAAAAAAGCGACCCGCGGGTCGCTTTCTCGATTTCGGCGCCAGAGCGCCGACATGCCGCAAGAATCAGGCAGCCATCGCCTTGACGGCGGCCGACAGGCGGCTCTTGTGACGCGAAGCCTTGTTCTTGTGGATGATCTTCTTGTCAGCGATGCTGTCGATGGTGCTCATCGAGGTGCGAAAGACCGACTGAGCCGCCGCCTTGTCGCCACCCACGATGGCCTTGCGCACGGCCTTGATCGCGGTACGCAGGCGGGAACGCAGGCTGGCGTTGTGGGCGCGGGCCTTGGTCGCCTGACGGGCGCGCTTGCGAGCTTGTGCCGAGTTGGCCATAGATATGAATTCCGTTTTGGTGTTCTGGAAAAGTCCGCGATTATAGGAGTGCGCCCGGGCGAATGCAAGCGCGTTTTTTGAGCTGGCGCTTATCGCCATGGCAGCGGGCCGCTATGATGCGCGCTTCGCATTTTCTGCGCGCCCCTCACGGCGCCCGCCCGTCCCCAATGAACCTCCTGCGCGCGCTCGCCACCGTCAGCGGCATGACCCTGCTATCCCGCGTCCTGGGTTTCGTGCGCGACCTCGTGATCGCACGCGCCTTCGGTGCCGGCATGGCGACCGACGCCTTCTTCGTCGCCTTCCGCCTGCCCAACCTGCTGCGCCGCATGTTCGCCGAGGGCGCGTTCTCGCAGGCCTTCGTGCCCATCCTCGCCGAGTACAAGAACCGCCAGGGCGAAGCGGCCACCCACACCCTGGTGAGCCGGGTGGCAACCCTGCTCGGCCTTATCGTCGCGCTGGTCGCCGCGCTCGGAGCACTCGCCGCGCCGCTGATCATCTACGTGTCGGCGCCGGGCTTCTCGGGCGACCCGGGCAAGTTCGAGCTCACCGTCGAACTCACCCGCATCACCTTCCCGTACATCTTTTTCATGTCGCTGGTCGCGCTCGCTGGCGGCGTGCTCAACACCTGGAGCCGGTTCGCGATTCCCGCCTTCACGCCGGTGCTGCTCAACCTCGCCTTCATCGGCATGGCGCTGTTCGCGGTGCCGTACTTCGATCCGCCGGTGCTGGCGCTGGCGTGGGCGGTGTTCCTCGGCGGCCTGCTGCAGCTAGTGCTGCAGATCCGCCCGCTGATGAAGATCGGCATGATGCCGCGCTTCGACCTCGACCTCTCCGACCCCGGTGTACGCCGCGTCATGAAGCTGATGGCGCCGGCGATCCTGGGCGTGTCGGTGAGCCAGATCTCGCTGCTGATCAACACCATCTTCGCCTCCTTCCTGGAGAGCGGCAGCGTGTCGTGGCTGTATTACGCCGACCGCCTGATGGAATTCCCCGCCGGCCTGCTCGGCGTTGCGCTCGGCACCATCCTGCTCCCCAGCCTCTCCAGGCTGCACGCCGACGACAAGGCCGAGGAGTTTTCATCGCTGCTCGACTGGGGCCTGCGCCTGACCCTGCTGCTGACCCTGCCCGCCGCGCTCGGCCTGGCCATGCTTGCGGTACCGCTGGTGGCGACGCTGTTCAACTACGGCGCGTTCTCGGCCGACGACGTGATGCAGACGCGCAGCGCGCTGGTCGCATACAGCGTGGGCCTGACCGGCCTGATCCTGGTGAAGGTGCTCGCGCCCGGGTTCTACGCCCGCCAGGACATCCGCACCCCGGTGAAGATCGCGATCTTCACGCTGGCCGCCACCCAGTTGATGAACCTCGCCTTCATCCTCCCGCTGCGCCATGCGGGCCTCGCGCTCTCGATCGGCCTCGCTTCGTGCATGAACGCCGCCCTGCTCTATCGCGGACTGCGCCGGCGCGAGGTGTACGTGCCGCAGGCGGGCTGGGGCGTGTTCGTGCTCAAGCTGCTCGCCGCGCTCGGGGTGATGGGTGCGGTGCTGTGGTTCGCCAGCGGACCCGCGAGCCTCTGGACCGAGATCGGCGGCCTCGAGCGCGGCCTGCGCCTTGCCCTGATCGTGCTCGGCGGCGCCGTGGCCTACTTCGCCACCCTGTTCGCACTCGGCTTCCGCGTGCGCGATTTCCGGCGCCGCGGTGCGAGCTGAGGCGCCTGTTCGCGGCTGCCGCCGCTCCTGCATGCCATCCGAACGCACCGCGGTCTCGTAGGAGCGCCGGAAGGCGCGAAGGCGGCGCTCACGCCACCGGCGGCAAGGGGATCTCGTCGCTGCGCCGTGCGCCGCTCGTGAATGCGCGGCAATCCTCAAGGAAACGCCGCATCGCCGCGCCGTGGTATTTGCCGCGATGCCACACGAAGCTGAAACGCCGGCGCAGGTCGAGCTCGGCCACCTCCACCGCCACCAGGCTACCGCGGCGGAAGGCATCGCGCAGCGCCAGGCGCGACAGGCAGCCCAGCCCCAGGCCGCTCTCCACCGCGCGCTTGACCGCCTCGGTGTGTTCAAGCTCGAGCCTTGGCACGATGCCGCCAGACCAGTGACGCAGCGCACGATCGAAGGTCTCGCGCGTTCCCGACCCTCGCTCGCGCAGGATCCAGGGCTGGCGCGCGATCTCGCCGAGTTCCACGCCAGGCCCGCTGCGGCCGCGCGCCGCAAGCGGATGACCAGGGGCGCAGAACACCACGAGTTCATCCTCGACCCAGGGCTCGACCTCCAGTTCGGCGTCGACCACCTGCCCCTCGACGAGGCCGAGATCGATCTCGTGATGCCGCAACAGCTCGGCGATGGTCGCGGTGTTGCGAACCTGGAGCGCGACCCGGGCCTCGGGATGGGTCTGCAGGAAGTTCGACACGATCAGTGGCAACAGGTAGTTGCCGATGGTCAGGGTGGCGCCCACGCGCAAGCGACCCAGTCCATGCTCGCCACGCAGCAGGCCCTCGAGCTCGGTTGCGCGATCCAGCAGCTCGACCGCATGCGGCAACAGCACGCTGCCGTGGTCATTGAGGCGCAGGCGCTTGCCGTGGCGGTCGAAGAGCGGCAGCGCGGACTGACTCTCGAGTTCGGCGAGCGCCGCACTTGCTGCCGACTGCGACAGCGCAAGCGCCTCGGCGGCACGCGAAACATTTTCGCTGCGCGCGATCGCGACAAAGACCTGGAGCTGGCGGAGGGTGAATCTCATATCGATTTTTTAGCTAAGCATTAGATATATTATCCACTTTACCGTTAAACAAGGCAGCCTAGAATCCGAACACCCCAAGGCGATCGCGTGAATGCCTTGCACCCAACGCCACGAACCGGCGGAGAACGGAAAAATGAGCAGCCTTGTCACCGAACGTGTCCTCAGCGTCCATCACTGGAACGAATCGCTCTTCAGCTTTCGCACCACCCGCGATCCCGGGCTGCGCTTCGAGAACGGCCAGTTCGTGATGATCGGGCTGGACGTCAACGGCAAGCCGCTGACGCGCGCCTACAGCATCGCCAGCCCCAACTACGAGGAACACCTCGAGTTCTTCAGCATCAAGGTGCCAGACGGTCCGCTCACCTCGCGCCTGCAGCACCTTCGCCCAGGCGACCCGATCGTGGTCAGCAAGAAGCCCACCGGCACGCTGGTGCTGCACGACCTCAACCCCGGCAGGCACCTCTACCTGCTCGCCACTGGCACCGGGCTCGCTCCCTTCCTGAGCGTGATCCAGGACCCGGAAACCTACGAGCGCTTCGAGAAGGTGGTGCTGGTACACGGTGTGCGCTTCGCCTCCGAGCTGGCCTACACCGGGTTCATCACCGGCGAGTTGCCACATAACGAATTCTTCGGCGAGCAGGTGCGCGAGCAGCTCATCTACTACCCCACCGTCACCCGGGAACCCTTCATCAACACCGGCCGCATCACCCACGTGATCGAATCCGGCCGGCTGTTTACCGACATCGCTCTGCCGCCGCTCGACCCTGCACACGACCGGGTGATGATCTGCGGCAGCCAGGCGATGAACCGCGACTGCTGCGAGCTGCTCGATGCGCGCGGATTCAAGATGTCGCCACGCATCGGCGTGGCCGGCGACTACGTGATCGAGCGCGCGTTCGTGGAAAAATGATCGTGCTGCGCTGAATCTTCCGCTCACCCCCCGGGACGCACGCCCCCACGGCCCGGCCCAGGCAAACTTTTTGCGCATGCGGGGCTCGAACGACTCCCGACCCCTCCCTCAAGGAGCCCCGCATGCCCTCTTTCCTTTACGACATCGAGGTCGAACGCCTCGCCGGCGGCACCACCACGCTCGGCGAATACGCTGGCAAGGTGCTGCTGATCGTCAACACGGCCAGCCAGTGCGGCCTTACCCCGCACTACGCCGGCCTCGAAAAGCTGCACCAGACCTACAAGGACCGCGGCCTGGTCGTGCTCGGCTTTCCGTGCAACCAGTTCGGCGCCCAGGAGCCGGGCACCGCGGAAGAGATCGGCGCCTTCTGCGCAAAGAACTACGGCGTGAGCTTTCCAATGTTCGCCAGGATCGAGGTCAACGGCGACGGCGCCCATCCGCTGTACAAGCACCTCAAACAGCACGCCAAAGGCATCCTCGGCACCGAGGCGATCAAGTGGAACTTCACCAAGTTCCTCGTCAGCCGCGAGGGCGAGCACATCGAACGCTACGCGCCGACGACCACGCCAGAGGAGCTGGTGAAGGATATCGAGGGGATGCTGTAGCGAAGGAGAACGCGTGCGCTGGCCCGGATGCCCGTGCGCCAACGCGGGGGGCGCAAGCCCCCGACACGATTCAAGGCGTCACGAGTTCGACCGAGGGAAAATACTGCCGGTACTTGCACGCATCGCGTGTCATGATCGGCCAGCCTTCCACTGCGGCATGGGCGCCGATGAAGAAATCCGCCAGCACGTTGTTACGCTGGCCACCGCTCCTGCGGTACGCCACGAACGCCTTCCCGGCGAGAAAGAGCGCCGGCCTGGGGATCTCGCAGACATCGACATCGAAGCCCTCTACCGCCTCATCGAGCGCCTCGACCGTCGAAAAGGTCAAGGAAAGCTCGGCATGGATGATGGGGTTGATCGCGAGGCAATGCACTTGCGACTGCCGACGCAGCATGTCGATGGACCAATCCGCCCACTGCGGATCGTCTTCCAGCACATCGATCAGCACATTGGTGTCGACCAGCAGCATCAGTCGTCGCCACGCAGCAAGGCCATCAGGTCGTCCGTCCGCCATTTCACGTCGGCCTTGCCGCGCATGCGTTCGAAGCGACCGTTCTCGTCGCGCAATTCACCGGGCCGCGTCAAGACGACCTCGCCTTCGCGGTTGATGCGGAACTCGATCGCGCAGCCGGGCTCGAGGTGCAGCGCGTCGCGGATGTGCTTGGGGATCGTCACCTGGCCCTTGCTCGTCAGCGTGGTGTGCATGTCGACTCCCTCCTTCCTGAATTTCTTACAAGTAGGCGCAGCGTAATACCCCAATCGGCTAGCCGCAGGATCCATGCGTGCCTGCTGCTGCCCACTCGGGTAGACTTCCGCCTTTTCCGCCCCACCGAACACCGCCAACGAGGTACCCGCAGTGGCCCAATACGTCATGTCGATGCTGCGCGTGAGCAAGATCGTTCCGCCCAAGCGCCAGATCATCAAGGACATCTCCCTCTCCTTCTTCCCCGGCGCCAAGATCGGCCTGCTCGGCCTCAACGGCTCGGGCAAGTCCACCGTGCTGCGCATCATGGCCGGCGTGGACAAGGAATACGACGGCGAGGTGCAGTGGCTCGCCGGCCAGCGCATCGGCTACCTGCCGCAGGAACCCGAGCTCGACGCCACCAAGACCGTCAAGGAGGAGGTCGAATCCGCGCTCGGCGAGATCATGGAAGCGCGCGTGAAGCTGGAGGCTGTGTACGCCGCCTACGCCGAGCCGGATGCCGACTTCGACAAGCTCGCCGAGGAACAGGCCCGGTACGAGAACATCCTGTCTACGGCCGGCAGCGACGTCGAGACCCAGATGGAGATCGCCGCCGACGCGCTGCGCCTGCCGCCCTGGGACGCCGTGATCGGCAAGCTCTCCGGTGGCGAGAAGCGCCGCGTCGCGCTGTGCAAGCTGCTGCTGTCCAAGCCCGACATGCTGCTGCTGGATGAGCCCACCAACCACCTCGACGCCGAATCGGTCGAGTGGCTGGAGCAGTTCCTCACCCGCTTCCCCGGCACCGTGGTCGCTGTCACCCACGACCGCTATTTCCTCGACAATGCCGCCGAGTGGATCCTCGAACTCGACCGCGGCCACGGCATCCCCTGGAAGGGCAACTACTCGAGCTGGCTGGAGCAGAAGGGCGACCGCCTGGCGCAGGAGTCCAAGCAGGAAGCCGCGCACCAGAAGGCGATGAAGACCGAGTTGGAGTGGGCGCGCTCCAACCCCAAGGCGCGCCAGGCCAAGTCGAAGGCGCGTCTGGCGCGCTACGAGGAGATGGCGAGCGTCGAATACCAGCGCCGCAACGAGACGCAGGAGATCTTCATCCCGCCCGGCGAGCGCCTCGGCGACAAGGTCATCGAGTTCAACGGCGTCAGCAAGGCCTTTGGCGACAAGCTGCTGATGGACAACGTCAGCTTCGCCATCCCGGCGGGCGCCATCGTCGGCATCATCGGCCCCAACGGCGCCGGCAAATCGACCCTGTTCAAGATGATCGAGGGGCGCGACACGCCCGATTCGGGCGAGGTCGTCATCGGCGCCACCGTCAAGCTCGCCGCGGTCGACCAGACCCGCGAGGGCCTCGCCAACGACAAGACCGTGTTCGACACCATCGCCGACGGCGCCGACATCCTCACCGTCGGCCGCTTCGAGATGCCCAGCCGCGCCTACCTCGGCCGCTTCAACTTCAAGGGCGGCGACCAGCAGAAGATGGTCGGCAACCTGTCTGGCGGCGAGCGCGGGCGCCTGCACCTGGCCAAGACCCTGATCCAGGGCGGCAACGTGCTGCTGTTGGACGAACCCTCCAACGACCTCGACGTCGAGACCCTGCGCGCGCTCGAAGACGCGCTGCTCGAATTCGCCGGCTGCGCGCTGGTGATCTCGCACGACCGCTGGTTCCTCGACCGCATCTGCACCCACATCCTGGCGGCCGAAGGCGATTCGCAGTGGTTCTTCTTCGAGGGCAACTACCAAGAATACGAAGAGGACAAGAGGAAGCGCCTGGGCGAGGAAGGCGCCAAGCCCAGGCGCATCCGCTACAAGCCGATCGCGCGCTGACCCACGCCGGTCCGCACCCCAGCACGAGGCCCACTGCAGCGATGCAGCGGGCCTCGTGCTTTTGCACCCGCGGCCACACGCTCCAACCCAGCAAGAATTTAATTTGCATATTGACTTGCCATATGCTGTTTGACATTATCGTGACACCTAAACCACGAACGGAGCGACCATGTCAGCAAAGACGCCTAATGCGGCCCAGCGCGGCCAGGGCATGACCGAGTACATCATCATCGTCGCTCTGATCGCAGTGGCGGCGATCGCCGTCTATCAGTATTTCGGCAAGACGGTGCGCAATCAGACCGCAGCGATCGCTATCGAGATCGCCGGCAAGGACGGCGGCACTGCCAATACCGCAGCACAGACCGCGGCCGCCAAGGCAGCGACCGAGGCCAACCGGTCGCGGACGCTGGACACCTACACCGGCAACGCCGGACGCTGACCACGGTCGCCGGGACTGCCCTGCCGTGCCGCCACGCCATCCGCCTCGCAGCACGCCACAACGCGCCATGGTCGGCAGCGACCGCTGTGGCGGCCAGGCACTCGTCCTTGGATTGTTCTTCGTGTTCGCCGTGGCAGCGGTCCTGCTGCTGATGTTCAACACCGGCGGCGCGGTGAGCGAGAAGCTGCGCATCACCAACGCCGCCGATGCCGCGACCTGGAGCGTGGCGACGATCGAGGCTCGGGCACTCAATTACGACGCTTACGCGAACCGGGCGATTGTCGCCAATCAGGTCGCAATCGCGCAGGCCGTGAGCCTGGTGTCGTGGCTGCACTATTTCGAGAGCGCGCGACACAACGCCCCGGTGCTTGCGAGCGTGCTCTCCTCCTGGATCTACGACCCAGCCGAATACCCAAGGCTTGCACGCCTGCTCGCCACGGTAGCCGGGGCGGCGTATCTGGAAGGCGCCAGCGGCGGCGCTGCGCAGACCGTCACCGAAGGGCTTGACCGCGTCCTCGGCGCCATCATCACCGCGCACGACGCCGCCTCGACGGCGCTCAGCGCCTCCCAGTCGCTGATGCACGCCAGCCTCGCCACCGGCATTGCGCAAGGCGCCCTCGCCAACCAGCTCGTCCGACGCGTCGATCCGGCGATGAAGGCGACGATCAATCCACTCACCCACGGCTTCGCCCGCTTCACCCACGCGCTCACGCGCAGCGGACCCGACGGCGACGCGCGCGGACGGCTCGCCGACGTCGTATCACGCTCGCTCGACGACTTTACCCGACACCGTGCATGGTCGATCCGCGGCCCGAACCTCCCGCCCCTGCAGCGCAAGGTCGCACTCAAGCGCCGCGGCGGCACCGAGCTGATCGGCTACGACGAATGGCGCGCGATGGATACGCTCGAAAACCAGGGCAAGCGGATGAAGCGCTGGCGGTGGCGCTGGCGCCGCACCCCGCTCGCCGCGGGCGCAGCAACGATCGCTGCCTCCGGGCAGACGAGTGCGCAGCGCGGCACGCACGGCGGATCGTACGCGGACAATACCCTCACCTCGTTCGCGCTCGCCGAACCCGGGATGATCAACCTCGACACTGGCCCCGGTCGCTTCGGTGGCTTGCCGTCCACGCGCGAGCTGCGCGAGCTGGAGGACGACGCGACGCAGACGAGCGGGGTCACGATCCGGACTGCCAAAACGCGCACCACCCTGCGGATCTCGGGTGGCAGCAGCGTCGTGCAACCAGGGGGGCGCCTGCGCCGGTTCGATGCGCCTGCCCCCGGCGGTGAAATGTCCGCGCTCGCGCGCGCTGAAGTGTTCTTCGCCCCCCCCACACCCCGCGCTGACCGCAAGGACGAGCGCCCAAGCCTCTACAGCCCCTACTGGCAGGCACGCCTCATCGAACCAACGCCTGCGGACCGCGCCTGGGCTGCATCTCACCACGAGGGGCGGGTCCTCCCATGAGCGGCGCTCGCCCACTCCGCCTCGCCGCTGCGCGCCACGCAGGCCAGTCTGCCCTCGAGTTCCTTGTACTCGCGCTCGCGTTGCTGCCGCTCTTCCTGCTCCTGCCGCTGCTGGGCAAGTACCTCGACCTCGGCCATGCCACCGAACATGCGGCGCGCTACGTCGCGTTCGAGAGCGCGATCGCGGGGCCGGCGGTCGGCGAAGCATCGGCCGCCGCACTCGCGCGCGACGTGCGCCGCCGCCATTTCGGCAACGCCGACGCACCGATCCTGACCGGCGATCGCGCCGAGGACATCCCCGCGCACCGCAACCCGCTGTGGTCCGATCACCGTGGTCTGCCGCTGATCGAAGACTTTGCAGCGCGCATCGACGTACGCCTTGAATCACGCACCGACCATCAGCCCGCCAGTGCCCTGCTCGCGGGCCGGAACGGTCTCGACCTCCCCGCCGCAACCAAGTTCACCGCGCACGTCACGGTGAGTCCGCGGCAGATCGACGGGCTGCCGCCATTCGACCGCTTGCCACTGCAGATCGCCCGCCACCATGTCATCCTGCGCGGAAACTGGTCCGCCTCCGGCACCACCGACGTGAGCCGCCACATCCGCGATTCGGGCCTGCTCGCCTACCCGGTCCCGCCGCTGGAACTGATCGGAAATACCGTTGGCCGCCTCCTCCCGCCGCTGATGCTGGACAAGGCGATCGACATCGGCCGCGTGCGGCCCGAGATCGTGCCGTGTGACCGCCTGGAGCAGGGATGCTGACTCCACGCGCAGCCCTCGCCTGTGTCGCCCTGGGCGTCGCGATGGCGCTGCCAGCGGCCGCAAGCCTGCCTGCACCGCTGCCCGCATTCGAGGGCGCGCGCGTCACGCCGGTCCTCACCGCCGCGCGCCTGCACGGCATCCCGACACGCATCCGTCACTTCGCAGCCGATGCCCCGCTCGACAAGGTGAGGGGCTTCTACCGCAACGTGCTCGGCAAGCCGCACCTGGACACCACGATCGCCGGCTGGTCGGTGCTCGCCCTCAAACGCGGCGACCACCTCCTCACGGTGCGGCTGCGCGCGGTGCCGCACGGCGCCGGCGGGGTCGAAGGCACGCTCTCCGAAGCCGACCTCGCAGCACCGGAATCCACCCGACCGCATCCGCATGAGCTGCGCCTGCCCACCGGCGGGCGCCTCCTCACCGACGTCGAAGCGGACGACCCTGGGCGCAGTGTGCGCACCCTCTCCTGGCAGACCGGGCAGTCCATCACCGCATCGCGCGCCTACCTGATCCGCGAACTGGCTACCCGCGGTCTGCACCTGGAGCGCGCCCTGCCGAGCACTGAGCGCAACCCGCACGGCTTGAGCCTGTGGTTCTCGGGGACCGATCGCGAAGCCATCGCGACCATCGTCCGCAGCGAGGGCGGCACGACGGTCACCGTTAACCTGATCACCGCCTCCGGAAACCAGCCGTGACCACACACCTGCACAAATCGACGCGCGCCGGACAGGCGATGGCCGAATACCTGATCGTGATCGCCGTCGTCACAGGCATCTTTGCGTTCCCTGGCGCGGACGGCCGCCCCCTGATCCTGCTCTTCGCCGACGCCATCGGCACGGGCTTCGCCCGCACCCTCGGCGCCCTCTCCCTGCCCGTCTGATCCGCCATGCCAAAGTTCAAGCGCCCATCCCGGAACCTGCTGATCCTCGCCGTTGCCGCGCTCTTCGGCCTCGGCGCGGCTGGGCTCGCCACCCATTATCTCGACGAGCGCGTGGCCGACATCGAGCTGCGCCAGCACCAGCCCATGGCACAGGCCGTCGTTGCCAAGATCGACCTTCCCGCCGGCGCGATCGTCGACAACGACAATGTCGCGGTGCGCGAACTGCCTGCCGAGTGGCTGCACTCGGCAGCGATCAGCCCCGACCAGTTCGAGCGCGCGGCCGGCGCCGTGCTCACACACCCGGCGCGCGCCGGCGAAGCACTGATCTGGCCCCAGCTCGAAGACCGCCGCAAGGCGCGTTTCGCCACCGATCTCGCCCCCGGCCGAAGGGCCGCGACGATCGCGGTCGACGAGATCAGCGCCATCTCCGGCCTCCTTCGCCCGGGCGACACGATCGACCTCCTCGCCACCGTGCAGCGCGACCGCCACACCCTCACCCTGCCGCTCATGCAGGCGGTGCGGGTGCTTGCAACCGGCAGCCGCACGCGGGCAGACGGCGCCGACGCCGAATCCGGACCCGAGCCCTTCGACACCATCACCCTCGATCTCTCCCCCGAGGACGCCGCACGCGTCATCGCCGCACGCACGATCGGCAAGCTCACCGCCGTGCTGCGCAATCCCGCCGACAGCAGCCGCTCCAGTGCCCTGCGCACCGACGCGCTGGCGCTGCTCGGCCTCGCCGAATCGCCGACACGCGCCCCCCAGGCCGTCCCGGTGATCTACGGTGGCACCAACAACCCCCGACTCGATCCGGCCGGCAACAGCGGCCCGGACACCACCCTCTCCGCGGCCGCCACCCATGATCAGGACTGACCCCGCCCTGCCCGCCTCAAGCCTGCGCAGCCTCACCCGAACCGCAGCGATCTTGCTGTGCGTGCTGTGTGCGCTGTGCGCCAGCGCGACGGCCCACGCCACACCCGAACCAACGCGAGCGACCGCCGCCAGGGCCACCCCACCCACCCCCGCCGAGATCCAGATGTTCGCCGGCGAGACCCGCGTGCTGCCGCAGCGCAGCGCCGGCCGCCTCGCGGTCGGCGACGGCAAGGTGGCCTCCGCGGCGGTGCTCGACGATCGCGAGATCCTGCTCATCGCCAACGGTCCGGGCGACACGATGCTGCACGTGTGGACGACGAACGGCCGCAGCCACCGCATCAAGATCACCGTCCGGCAGACCGACACGGCGCGCATCGCCCGCGACCTGCAGGGTTTCCTCCAGGATGTGCCCAAGGTACGCACGCGCAACATCGGCGACAACGTGGTCATCGAAGGCGAAGGTCTCAGCGACGCCGAGCGCGACAAGGTGTCCGAGCTCGCCAAACGCTTCCCCCAGGTGATCGACTTCACCAGCCGCGTCGGCCTCGACCGCATGTTCGCCTTCGACGTGCGCTTCGTCGAGATCAGCCGCAGCGGCCTGCGCGACCTCGGCATCGACTGGACCACGCAGGGCAAGCCGCTGCTCGGTATCGGGGTCGTCGGCGACCTCTATCACAACAACCGCACCGGCGCAGAGGTCGTGCGCACCCTGGGGTCGAGCGATGCCCAGACCGAGGTCGTGATCCCGGGCACACGCATCCGACCGTTCGCGACCGACATCTCCCTGGTGGGCAACTTCTTCGGCCGGCTGAACCTGCTCGCGCAGAAGGGCGACGCGGTCGTCCTCGCCTCACCGCGACTGGCCGCCCGCAACCGCGGTGAGGCGAGTTTCCTGGCCGGTGGCGAGATTCCGATACCGCTCGCATCAGCCACCGGCACGCCGAGCCTGACCTTCAAGGAATATGGCATCCGCCTCAACATCCTCGAGCCGGTGGCCGACGCCGCCGGAACCATCCGCGCCCGCATCCGCACCGAAGTCAGCTCGCTCGACCGCAGCGTGGCGTCGCAGGGCGTGCCCGGCCTGATGACGCGGCGCACCGAGACCGAATTCAACCTGCGTAACGGTGAAACGCTGGTCCTGTCCGGCGTCATCCAGCGCGAACAGCAAAGTGACGAGAACGCCGTGCCCTACCTCGGCGACATCCCGGTGCTCGGCCAGCTCTTCAAATCGGCCCGCTTCAACAGCCGGGAAAGCGAACTTGTGGTGTTCGTCACCCCCTGGCTGCTCGAGCCCGGCGAGGGACTGCTCGATCTGCGTGCGCAGGCGCTGGAAGAGCGCGCCGAGCGGACCCTCGCCCCGCCGTCCGCGCAGCCGCGGCGCGAGCACGCCGCCGACGACGACGATCCGGAACAGCGGTACCGCGGCAACTGAGGAGGCCGTCCATGTTCTTCATGCCCCAACGCAGGCCGGCGGCCAGCCCCATGACAACCGGCCCGCACGGCCCGCAGCCCGTGGCGCAGCCGACCTCGTCCGGCACCGCGTCACCGCTCCCGCCCGCCACTGCCGCGCCCGCTGGCGCAGGCCCGGCCTCATCGCTCAGCTTCACCTGGCGCAAGCGTATCCACGAGCGCCTGCTCGACACCGTCGACCTGCGCCGTCGCGACCTCAACCGCATGTCCGACGACGAGCTGCGCGTCGAGACCACGGCGCTGATCCGCGAGATCATCGCGGCAGAAGCGGCGCTGCCGCCCGAGCTCGACCGCGAGCGCCTGAGCCGCGAGGTGCTCGACGAGGCGATCGGCCTCGGCCCGCTCGAGGCGCTCCTCGCCGACGATTCGGTCAGCGAGATCATGGTCAACCGCTTCGACCAGATCTTCACCGAGCGCGCCGGCCGCATCGTGCCCCATCCGGCGTGCTTCACCAGCGACCGCGCAGTGCTCGGCGTCATCGAGCGCATCGTCGCCCCGCTCGGGCGACGCATCGACGAATCCTCGCCAATGGTTGACGCCCGCCTCAAGGATGGTTCGCGCGTCAACGCGATCATCCCGCCACTGGCCCTCAAGGGCCCAACCCTGACCATCCGCAAGTTCTCCCGCCGCCAGCTCGAGGTCGACGACCTCGTCCGTCTCGGCTCGCTGTCGCAGGAAATGGCCGAGTTCCTGCGCATCTGCGTCGTGCAGCGGCGCAACCTCGTCGTCTCCGGCGGAACCGGCTCGGGCAAGACGACCTTCCTCAACCTGCTGTCGAATTTCATCCCTGACGGCGAGCGCATCATCACGATCGAGGACGCTGCCGAGCTGCGCCTCGGTCACAGCCACCTCGTCGCCCTCGAGTCGCGCCCGGCCAATCTCGAGGGGCGTGGCGGGGTCAGCATCCGCGAGCTGGTGCGCAACGCGCTGCGCATGCGTCCCGACCGCATCGTGATCGGCGAATGCCGCGGTGGCGAGGCGCTCGACATGCTGCAGGCGATGAACACCGGTCACGAGGGCTCGCTGACCACGCTGCACGCGAACAGTCCGCGCGACGCACTCGCACGGCTCGAGACCCTGATCCTGATGGCCGGCATGGACCTGCCGCTGGCGGCGATCCGCGAGCAGATCGCCAGCGCGGTCGATGTCATCGTGCACCAGACCCGCTTCGCCTGCGGCGCGCGCCGCATCACCAGCATCACCGAAGTCACCGGCATGGAGGGTGGCCGTCTCCAGTTGCAGGAGCTGTTCCGCTTCGAGCGCCGCAGCGCCGAGGCGGGCGCTGGCGTCGGACAAGACGCCGCATCCGGGCACTTCACCGGATGCGACGCAATACCGGGGTTCTATGACGCGCTTCGGCGCGAGGGCATCGCCCCCGATCTGCGCATCTTCGACCGGGTGCGGGCATGAACGGCACCAGCTCCGCGCCGATCCTGATCGCCACCCTGGCCTTCGGATTCGCGGCGGCACTGCTCGCATGGTCCGCAATCGCAATCGCCAGCAACGCGCTGACCCGCTACCACGAACGCTTCACCGCCGACGCACGTGTCCGCCTCCGCGAACTTTTCCTGTTCATGGATCCGGCGCGACTCTTCGTGCTGAACCTGCTCGCGGTCACCGTCGGCGCCATCGCTAGCTGGCTGGCCACGGGCCAGCCGTTACTGGCGGCAGGGGTGACGCTCGCCCTCGCGCTGCTGCCGCGGATGGCCTTCGGCCTGCTTCGCCGAAGGCGGATGGCGCTGATCGAGCAGCAACTGCCCGACGCCTTGCAGATCATCGCCGGTGGCCTGCGCGCCGGCGTCTCGATGACGGTCGCGCTGCAGCAGCTGGTGCGCGAGGGCCGGCCACCGATCGCGCAGGAGTTCGATCTGCTGCTGCGCGAACACCGCTTGGGGGTGGCGCTCGACGAGGCGCTCGAACATCTCGCCCAACGGGTGAACCTGCCTTCGATCGTGCTCATGGTCGCCGCGATGAGGATCGCGAACGAGACGGGCGGCAGCCTCGCCGAAGCGCTCGAGCACGCAGCACTGACGGTGCGCAGCCAGCTCGCGATGGAGGGCAAGATCGGCGCGCTCACCGCCCAGGGCAAGCTGCAGGCCGTGGTCGTCGGGCTGCTGCCGCTGGCCCTGCTGCTGGTGCTCGAACAGATGGAGCCGGAAGCCATGTCGCTGATGTGGCACTCGCCCGCAGGCTGGGTCACGCTGGGGGTCATCGCCACGCTGGAAGTGCTCGGCGTGATGCTGATCCGCCGCATCGTCGCGATCGACGTATGACGCCATCGGCAAGCACGAGCATGCAGCTTGTCTCGCTCCCGGCGCTGGTCGCGCTGCTCGCGGGTCTGGGCGCAGCCGGGCTCGCACTGGTGCTGGCATGCAGCGTCGCCGGACTACCCCCGGAAGATCGCACCTGGCTCGATCGCCCGCCGCGCTTCCTGCGCGCGCTGTGGTGGCCGACACGCTGGATCGCTCAACTGATCGCGCCGCTCGTTCCGGCATCGATCGCCGAACGACAGCGCGCCCGCCTGCGCCTGGCAGGGCTCGACTTCGCGCTCTCACCGGCACAGCTGCTCGCTCACCGGCTCTGCGTCGCAGTTCTCGGCGGCATGCTCGGCACCGCGTTTGCCGCAGCCTGGGGACTGCCCGTTGCCGGCTTCGCGGTGGCGGGGGCGGGCGCCGGCACCACGCTGGCGTGGTCCTGGTTCGATGACCGCGTCCACGTGCGCCGGCGACAGTTGCTCAAGCAGTTACCCTTCGTGCTCGACCTGATCACGCTCTGCATGGAGGCCGGACTCAACCTCACCGGTGCGCTGCAGCAGGCAGTCGTCAAGGGCCCCGAGGGCCCGCTGCGCGACGAACTCAAGCGTGTGCTGCGCGACGTCCGCGCAGGGAAGTCGCGCGCCGACGCCCTGCGCGCGTTTGCCGAGCGGATCGACGAACCCGCGGTTGCGGGGCTCGTCTCCGCCATCATCCAGGCCGAGAACATGGGCATGAACCTTGGCCCGATCCTGCGTGCCCAGGGTGAGCAGCGGCGCAACGAGCGCTTTGCACGCGCCGAGAAAGCCGCGATGGAGGCCCCGGTGAAGATGTTGCTGCCGCTGATCGCCTGCATCTTCCCGTGCACCTTCCTGGTGCTCGGTTTTCCGATCGCGGTGAAGTTCATGACGATGGGGCTGTGAACATGCACATTCGCAGCGCAAGATCCTTCCCGCAGCGCGCCCTCGGCCTCCTCGGCCTGAGTGCGCTACCTGCCGACGAAGGCTTGTTGATCCGGCCGTGCGCGTCGATCCACACCTTCGGCATGCGCTTTGCGATCGACGTGCTGTTCGTCGATCGCAACGGCATCGTGCTGGCGGCGCACGCCGACGTCGGACCGTGGCGGATGCTGCGCTGCCGCGGTGCGACCGCCGTCCTGGAGCTGGCCGCGGGCGGGGCGCGCGCTCTCTGTCTGCGCAGCGGCCAGCATCACCCGGGGCTGCTCAACGATCCACCACGCCTCGGATCATGATGCGCCAGCCCCCGTCGCTGCCCGGCCGATCCCGACCCGCCGCGCGCGCTGCGCGTGGCGCGACGCTGGTCGAGTTCATGGTCGTCGCCCCCACGCTGCTGGCGATGGCGCTGGCGATGCTGCAGACCGGCCTCGCCTTCCAGGCCAGGAGCCTGCTCAACTACGCCACCTTCGAGGCCGCTCGCGCGGGTGCGGTCAGACACGCCGACGTCGCGCGCATCCGGCGCGGCTTCACACGCGCGATGAACGCCTATTACGGCGGCGGCCGCACGCCCGCAGAGCTCATCCGTTCCGCTGCAAGCGCCGAGGCTGACCTCGCTGCCTCGCTCCGTATCGAGATCCTGTCACCAACGCGCGCAAGCTTCGACGATTACCACAGCCCGGCCGCGGCCCGCCGTCTCGACGTGCGTGCGCGCGTGATTCCGTCGACCCATCTCGCGCTCCTCACATGCCCCGCAGACCGCCCCGGCTGCAACCACGACCCCGCCTCCAACCGCTCCGGCCAGAGCCTGGCGGACGCCAACCTGCTCAAGCTGCGCGTGACCTGGGGCCTGCCCGCCGAGCGCCAGGTGCCACTGGCGGGCCGCCTCTTCATCTGGGCGCAACGCACGCTCAACCCCAACGACCCCGACGCCTTCCGTCGCGGTCTCCTCGCCGCCGGCCGCATTCCCCTCGTCACCCACGTCACCGTGCGCATGCAGTCCGACGCCATCGAGAACAGCGCAATCGCCGCAGGCCCGGATCACAACCCGAGCGCGCCATCGGCGCCGCCCGAACCAACGCCGTCCCCGCCGCCAGACTGCCCCGGCCGCGATCCCGCGTGCACGCCCCCGGCAAGCGACGAGAGCCCGCCAGCGGATGGCGATTCAGGTGGGGACGAACCCGAGACCCCGGAAGTGGAGGGCGAGACCGAATGCTGACCTGCACCCGAGACAATTTCCGACGCCGGCAGCGACCCGGCGCGCATGCGCGCCGAACGCCCACCGCGCTCCCCCTGCTGTGCGCGCTGGTGCTCGCCTCGTCCGCCGCGCTCGCCGCGGGCACGGCCAAGGCGGCCGCCACCGGCAGCGCCTTCGCGCTCCAGGCGAGCGGCTGCAGCATCACCATGAGCTGCGCGCCGGCGTCCGACGACAAGGACATCGACCCGGACACCCCGACACCCACGCCCGACCAATGCGTCACCAACAACGCCGGAAACACCTGCGGCGCGCAGGGCGGACCGGCAAGCCAGCCCTCGCCCACCGGCCAGGACGTGGGTGCCGGGAACCCGCTCGACCTGATGTCGGGCAACAAGTACCAGCAGGAGGTCGACCTTCCCGCCCTGCCCGGGGTGCTCGGTCTGGAAATCGTTCGCCACTACAACAGTCACCGCGCGCGCCGCGGCGAGCGCAGCGCACTGGGCAGCGGCTGGCGGCTGTCCTACGACACCAGCCTGCGCATCGGCAGCGATCGGCTCGAGATCATCCAGGCCGATGGCGCGCGCGTGATCTTCGCGCGCGATCCGCAACGCCCGCAGCGCTGCGCCAGCACCGACCCCGGCCGCGGCGAGATCCGCATCAAGCAGGCAGCGGGCGGCGAGGAATACGTCTGGCACTGGCCGCAGGGCCGGCGCCTGCACTTCGACGCCGCCGGGCGCCTTATTCAGATCCTCGCCCCCAGCGGTGAATTCGTCAGCCTGCGGCGCAGCCCCGAAGGCCGCTTGCTGCAGGTCACCGACCCGCAGGGCCGCAGCCTGCACCTGCACTACCATGGCGCCGGCAGCCCGTTCCCCGGTATCGCCCACATCGACAGTCCGCTGGGGCGGTTTTCCTACGCACAGGCTGCCATGGCGCATTCCGGCCCCGGCCCCGCAGGCAGACACGTGGCGAAGGCGCAGCACGCCACGGTCAATCTGACGGAGGTCACCTATCCAGCAGCCGACGCGCGAGCCACGCTCCCGGCACGCACCGCAGCGCGCACGTACCACTATGAGGACGTCCGCCATCCCGCTGCGCTCACCGGCATCACGATCACGGCCACCGGTGGCGAGGGCGCGCCAGTGCGCGAACGCATCGCCAGCTACGCCTACGATGCCAGCGGTCGAGGCGTTCGCTCGGTGCGTGGCCCGATGCCGGGCGAGGGTGAAAGCGGTGTCGAGGATGTGCGCCTGGCATTTCCTGCGCGCGGTCGCAGCGTGCTGACCAACAGTCTCGGCCAGCGCACCACCTATCTGAGCGCGGTGATCGGCGGCCAGCGCCGCATCCTCGAGGCACGCGGTCCGGGCTGCGCGCGCTGCGGCCTTACCGACGTGCGCTACCGCTACGCCGCCAATGGTCGCCTGAGCGCGGTCACCACGCTCGACACCGAGGGCCGCCCGCTGCGCTCGATCCAGCACCACCTCGACGACCACGGCCGCATCGTCGAGACGCTCGAGGCAGACCTGTCCGGCGCAAGACCGCAGCTGCTCGACCGTGTCCGCCATGTCTACGTCACCGACACCCCTGGCAACGCCGGCGCCAATGACAGGACCGATCCGGCAGCGCCGACGCTCACGTCGCCGGTCGCGATCGTCCGCGCCAGCGTCGTCGGCGGACGCGAGCACCGCATCGAGCTGCGCTACAACACCGCCGGCCAGCTCGAGGAAGTCCACGAATCCGGCTTCAGCCCGGTCGCGGCCGACGGCGCGCGCACACCCACGCCGATCGAGCGCCGCATCCGCTACCGCTACACCCGCATCAACGGCCGCAGCGTGCTCGCCGAGATCGACAGGGCACCGCACAACAGCCCCGCACCGGCCGCGGCCAACGCCATCACCCGCCTGCACTGGGATGCCCGCGGCAGCTTCATCGTCGCGCTCGAACAGCCGGGCGGGCGACGCAGCGAGATCGAACACGACCCGGTCACCGGACTCCCGCGGAGGGTGCGAAACGAGGACGGGCACGAGACCCAATTGCGCCACGATTCAGCGCTGCACCCGGTGGAATGGCGCAACCTTGACCCAGGCACGTCCACCGCACGCGTCCACCAGGCCGAATACGATCCGCGCGGGCATCTGGTGGCGTTGCGCACGGGCGCGGGAGCGCACGCACGGCCGCTGTGGCGCCGCGCCTACGACAGCGCTGGCCGCCTGCAATGGCACGCCGACGCGCACGGCACCGCACGCCTCTTCACCCACGACAGCGAAAGTCGGCTGATCGCCACCACCTTGCGCAGCGCCAGCTTCGCCCGCCAGCGCACCTGGCGCCACGACGAGGCCGGCCGGGTGGAAGCGATCACCGACAACACCGGCTTCCAGCGCCACCTGCGCCGCGACAAGGGCGGAAAGTTGATCGGTGTCACCGACAGCCACGGCCGCGAGAGGCTGC
>JBEOKH010000518.1:0-6147 GCA_040275625.1 Thauera sp.
AGGCCAGGCTGATGAAGATCATCAAGGCGTCAGGTCTTTTTGTCGGTTGGGGATTAGGGCTGGATCCACGCGCGGAGCCAGAGATCTTCACCAGGAATTACGATCTCCTCGGGACGCGCGAGAGGAAGAGCCCGCTCATTGATAACGAAAAGATATTCTACGTGCCCTGTGCATCCTGCATGCATGATGCGTTCGATGCGGCAGCAGAGGCCGTGGGTGCGCCGGCTGCCGATGTGCCTGCGGGAAAGATCGCACTGCACGTGAATGGCGGCTTTAATTGCCACGAAATTCTGCGCGCACTTTCAGTATCCCAAGTTCCCACCACCAGAACTGTCGATCCGTTCGAGAAGATCATCGAGAATTTGAAGGGCGCGGACTGCATCGTCACAAATTCGTATCACGGCGCGTATTGGGGCTCGCTGCTGGGTAAGCGTGTCGTCTGCATCAAGACCGGCGTTCCAAAATGGGATGGTCTGAGTGAGGACATTGTTTTCGCCGGGGTGAAAGGTCTGGGCAAGTCGATCGAGAAGGCTCGGCCAGTCTCTGCAGATTACCTCAAGGAGTGCAGGCTATTGAATCAGCAGTTTTACGAGAGGCTCAAGGAGTTGATGAAAAAGAAAGGCCTCGTCTGAAACTTGCTTTGTATCGTCAACGCGTGGGACCCCTGTTTTTCAGTTCACAAGATCGATGCCGCGCCTCGCCGGAGCTTAGGAATGGATTCAGGCAAAATTAAGGTAGAGGCCGCGCGTATTCCGCTTTGCAAGGAGGTGACTTGCATCATACCCGTGCGTTTGGGCAAGGACCGCGGAGATGCCCTCGAGCGGCTGGGTTTTTTCAGGCTCGATACCAGGTTGCCTGATAGCTTCGGTTTCGTGGTTGTTGATGATGGATCTGCACCAGACGATGGCTTGAAGATCCGCGCGGCTTGCGAGCAGCTTGGTATCGGGCATATCCGGATCGAAAGCGGGTCGATGGACTTTGCCGTCGGCCGATGCCGGAACGTTGGGGCAATGTATGCCAGGTCCAGATACGTCCTGATGCAGGACGTAGACCTGATGCCTTATCCGGGGTTCTATCAGGGCCTGCTGGACGAGATGCAGGTGCAGGGACTGGGTGACGATGCAAAGAAGTTCTTGATGGTCCCTTGTGTGTCTCTGACGGAGGCGGGGACGCGACAATTTTTTTCAACGGAGCCCGAGATCCGTTCGAGAAAGTTCCTGCATTGTGCCTGGATCAAGGATGAGTCGATAATCGAGAAGGTTTCGTCCGGGACGTCTGCCAATCTTTATAATCGTCTCTGGTTTTTGAGTAGAGGCGGAAACAGTGAAGAGTTCGAGGGGTGGGGGTATGAGGACTACGAATTCAACACGCGTGCGATTCTTCACCTGAATTATTTTCCGGTGCCGGCGGACTGGTTGCTGCAGAAGTATAATTTCGGCTCTGTTCTGGAGTATCGGACCTGGAGGGCGGTGTATCGGCTATTCGGAGACATGCTTTTTTACAAGGGCTCGGCTTATTTTCATGCCTGGCATCCGATCATGCCGCGCGGAGATTATATGCGGCGAAAAAGGCGGAACTGGGAGACTTTTCGGCGAAAGATGAGGCAGTTCGTCACGAGCGGCGCCGAGCCAGATGCACTGCCCGATCTTTCGCGGGGTCGCAGTTTGTTGCTCAGCCGCAATGCCTTCACTTTTTCTCGAGAGATCCGGCCACTGTTGGGTGAGGTGATCATGGCTGATGATCACCTGCTTGAAGGGAAGGTTGATGCGGTCCGGTTTGTAAAGGAGCATGGCGTAGAGAGGGTTGTCTTCCACAACCCATTCCGCGATGAGCCAACGCTTGCGCTGTACACCCGGATAAGGGCTGCCGGGGTGCCGTTCATCGTGTGCGAGCGTGGAGCATTGCCCGGTTCATGCTTTTTCGATTCCACCGGTTTCCTGGTGGATGGAACGACTTATGAGCGGGGGCGGTGGGACAAACCGCTGAGCGAAGAGGCGCGCGAGCGCACGTTGGAATACATCCGTCGCCTGCGTGACGGTAACGACGCGTTGGAGCCTCAATCCGCGCGCCTGGGTAAAGATGGTGCTCGACGCAAGCTCGGCCTGCGGGACCACGAGAAGGTTCTTTTTGTGGCGTTGCAGCGACCGGGTGATACGGTGACCCGCTACTTTACCGGCGAGTTGGGGGCCTACCCGGAGTTCCTGAAGTTGGTGAGTCGACTTTCGTCCGGAATGCCGGAAGGGTGGAGGCTGGTGGTAAAGCGGCACCCCCTCGAAGAGGTGGATGTAACGCTGGCGGGAGATTCTTGCTGCGCTAATGACGTCAATATAAGAGATCTTCTCGACGTTGCGGATGCGCTCCTGACCTTCAACTCGGGGGTGGGGGTCATGGCGATGGCTTGGGGAATTCCGGCAATGGTCGCCGGTCATGCGTTTTATGAATTCGATCGGGTGAATGCGAAAGTCGCCGCAGTCGAAGATGTCCTTGGGTTTCTCGGTCGTCCGCTCAGCCCGGATCCCGAGACGGTTCTGCGGTTTTACAGGTACCTGATAGACGAGGTTTACTCGTTCGGGGTGTTCGATACGAAGCCGGTCAAGACGCTCGATGGGGAGAACATGACTGCGACGATGGATATTCGATACCGCGAGCTGCGTTGGCCTGGCGAGGAGCCTGTATATTATTCGAGTAATCACGAGCCTGTGGTTCCTTTTGACGCGCTCCTTTTCGATCGTTATCGTAATGGTGGGGTGAGGTTCGCGGATCTGGATGCGGACAGGGTCGGAAACATGCTTCCGTTTCGTTCAGTGGAGTCGATAAACAGGGGCGAGCGGACGCGGCGAAAGTGGGAAAAATTCAGAAAAAGTCCACGGCGATTTTTAATGGATTCACGGCTCAGGCCTTTGCGCATGATCGGTAAGTTGCTACCAAAGAAGCGCCCGGGTTGAGCGTCGGTGGTCGCTGTGGATGGGCTTGACGGATAGGATGGCGTGTGAAGTCGACGCGCCAGCCAGAAAGTGAAATTTGGGGGTCGGAATGAACGTGATCGATATGGCACGTGGTGTGTTCGAGGTTGAGATTGAAGCCTTGAAGGCTATCGGGCAGCGCATCGATGGCGAGTTTGAGCGTGCAATCGAGTTGATTCTGGAAGCGCGCGGGCGGGTGGTGGTGGTCGGGATGGGCAAGTCGGGGATCATCGGAAAGAAGATCGCTGCAACGCTCGCGTCCACCGGGACGCATTCTTTCTTTGTGCATCCCGGGGAGGCTTTCCATGGCGACCTCGGAATGATTCGGGACATCGACGTGGTGTTGATGATTTCGAACAGTGGCGAAACCGAAGAGCTGATCCGGCTGTTGCCTTTCATGGAGTATCAGAAGAATTCCATAGTTGCGATGACGGGGAATCGAGGGTCGACGCTGGCGCGCCACGCGCACGCCGTGCTGGATATCTCGGTGCCGCGGGAGGCTTGTAACAACAACCTCGCCCCTACGAGCTCCACGACCGCGACGCTGGTGATGGGCGATGCGCTGGCCGTCACGCTGTCGACCTTGCGGGGCTTTCAGCCGGAGGATTTCGCGCGCTTTCACCCGGGTGGAAGCCTCGGCCGCAAGCTGCTCGCGCGGGTATCCGATGTGATGCACAGGGGGAATCTGCCATTTTGCGCGCCTGCCGCTGGATTTCGCGAGGTGGTGCACATCGTTACGCGGGGGCGTATGGGCCTCGTGATGGTGATGGAGTCCGGCAAGCTCGTGGGGTTGATCACCGATGGTGACATTCGGCGCTCGCTGGAGCGCAGCGAGAATCCATTGGCGCTGTCTGCTGCGGAGATGATGACCTCTACGCCGCTGATGATCGGGGCTGAGGAGCGATTTGCCGTTGCGGAGGAGCGGATGCGGGAGGCGAAGGTGAATTCATTGATCGTCACCGCAGACGATGGGGCAGTGGTTGGGGTGCTGCAGATTTTTGATCTGGGCAGTGGCAGCGTACAGGCGTGATGGGAGGGCAGGGTCTCAGTGAACGTGGCGGTGAAGCCGTAGGGGTGACCTCGGCTGGGATCCGCCGTATTCCGTTCATCGAGTCCCTGTTGGGCGCGCGCGTGGTGTGGTGCGCGGGCTATGGACCGCTTGATGCCGCGGTGGCATCGATCGCCGGTTGGGGCTGGCGGCCGTCGACGCGGCGGTCTCGCGCGCTGAGCCGGCGGGCGGGCTTACCCTTCGTGGCACTCGAGGACGGGTTTCTGCGCTCGTTCGGGCCGGGAAGCCGCTTTCCACCGCTCGCGATCGTGGTCGATCGGCTGGGTATTTATTACGACGCCACCCGCCCCAGCCAGCTCGAGGTCTGGCTCAATTCGGATGAGGACGTATTGTCTGGCCGAAGCGAGGAGGTCCAGCGGGCGCGCAGATTGCTGGCGACGCATCGATTGAGCAAGTACAACCATTCGCCCTGTGAGGGGCTCGCCAGGTTGCGGGCTGACGGGCGAAGGCGGGTGCTGGTCGTGGATCAGACGGCCGGAGATGTCAGCATCGCCCTGGGGCAGGCGCATGAGCGCACGTTTCACGACATGCTCGCCGCGGCGCTGGCGGAGAATCCGGACGCCACCATCTACGTGAAAACCCATCCCGAGGTGAGTTCGGGAGGCAAGCGCGGCCATTTTGCCGGGCCCGTGGATCACGAACGGGTGGTCGCGTTGCGCGAGGCGCTGGATCCGGTGCGCTTGATCGAACAGATGGATCGCATCTACGTGGTGACCTCGACCATGGGCTTCGAAGCTTTGCTGGCTGGAAAGCCGGTGACCTGCTTCGGCATGCCTTGGTATGCAGGCTGGGGCGTGACCGACGACCGAGTGAACTGCCCACGACGTACGCGGCAGCGAAGCGTCGATGAGCTCTTCGCTGCCGCCTATCTGGCGTATTCGCGCTACCTCGACCCGGTGACCCATCGGCGCGGCACGGTCTTCGACGTGATCGACTGGCTGGTGCTGCAGAAGACGATGGCGGATCGCTATTCGGGGCGAATGATATGTGTCGCCTTTCCACGCTGGCGTGCGTTCAACCTGAAACCGATGTTGTCCTTGTTTCCCCGGCGGGTGGCGTTTGTTTCCAGTGTTGCGGGCGCGGCGGCGCTTGCGCCCGCAGGGGCGGACTGTCTGATCCACTGGGGGCGAGAGGCCCCGCCCGGGCTGGAGGCGCTTGCGCGGCGCTGTGGCGTGCGTCTGCTGTCCATGGAGGACGGCTTCGTGAGGTCGGTGGGGCTGGGGTCGGATCTGATTCGCCCCTTGTCGCTCGTACTCGACGAGCGTGGAATCTACTTCGACCCGGCGCGGGAGTCCGACCTGGAGCGTCTGCTCAACACACACGAATTCGGTAGTACCGATCGGACGAGGGCGCGTGCGGTGCGCGAGTTCATCGTCGCCCACGGCATCACCAAGTACAACATCGAGCCGCGCGCGCGGGCGGACTGGCGCGCTGACGGTCGGCCGGTAGTGCTGGTACCCGGGCAAGTGGAGGACGATGCGTCCATTCGCTTCGGTTGCGAAGGGGTGCGTACAAACCTGGATCTGCTGCGTGCGGCGCGCGCGGCGCATCCGGATGCGTTCATCGTGTACAAGCCTCATCCGGACGTTGTTTCACGCAACCGGAAGGGCACGGTGGCAATTGGGGCGGCAGCGGAGATTGCCGACCATGTGGAGACCGGGTTGTCGGTGGTGAGCTGCATCGAGGCCTGCGACGTGGTGCATACGATGACCTCGCTGACCGGTTTCGATGCGCTGCTGCGCGGCAAGCGGGTGGTGGTGTACGGGCGGCCGTTCTACGCGGGCTGGGGGCTGACCGAGGACGTGCTGCCGGTACCGCGCCGCCAGCGCCGCCTGGACCTGGACGAACTCGTCGCCGGCGCCCTGCTGCACTACCCGTTTTATTGGGACTGGGACCTGAAGGGCTACACGACCTGCGAGGCGGTGTTGCGCCGCATCGTTGAGCTGCGCGAGGCCCTCGAGGCGAGCGGTGGCTTGGCGAAACTGCGGGTGGGTTACGTGCGGCGCCAGTTGCGAAAGGCGCGCGTCGTGGCGAAGGCGTGGTTGGGCGGGGGGCGCGGATGAAGAGACTCGTGGGCGTCTTGCGGGCCTGGCTCCATGCGCGCGCGAACAGGCG
>JBEOKH010000519.1:0-7148 GCA_040275625.1 Thauera sp.
CGGCGTGCGCCAGCTGGTCGCGCAGCGCTGGCCGGAGGCGGAGATCGGCGAGGCCTCCTGCCTTGCGCAGGCCCTTGAGCAGGCCCGCGGCACGCAGTGGGACATCGCCCTGCTCGACCTGTCTATGCCCGACACCAGCGGCCTGGAGGGCTTGGTGCGGCTGCACCGCGCCGCGCCGGGCATGCGCGTGCTGGTGCTCAGCATGCACGACGAGGCTGCCTACGCCGCGCGTGCGCTGCAGCTTGGCGCTGCCGGCTACCTGACCAAGGAGCATGCGACCAGCGAACTGGTGGCCGCGATCGAGCGCGTGCGCGGCGGCCAGCGCTACATCAGCGCTGATCTGGCCGCCCGCCTCGCCGACCTGCTGTCGGGCGAGGCGCCCGCGCGGGCGCCGCACGAGACCCTGTCGGCACAGGAGCATCGCGTGATGCTGCTGATCGCCGCCGGGCGCAGCGCAAGCGAGATCGCCGAAGCGATGCACCTGTCGGTGAAGACGGTCGGCACCTACCGCAGCCGCATCATCGACAAGACCGGGCTGGCCAACACCGCCGAGATCGCGCGCTACTGCGCGCAGCACGGGCTGGTCGATGCGTCCTGACGCAGGCGCCGTGTAGGGCGATCGCCTACAGCCGAAGCGGCCGAACCCCGATGCCGGGATCGGCGGTGCGCCGCTGCAGCCGCAGGGGCGCTGCGCGGAAGATGGAGTCCGTTCGAATCAACAACGGAATCCCTGCCATGCGCCTCGTCATCGTCGAAGACTCGCTCCTCATGCGAGAAACCCTGCTCAAGCTGCTGTCGGCCCAGGACGGCCTGACCGTGGTCGGCACCGCTGACGGCGAGGACGCGGCCTACGGCCTGATCGTCGCGCAGCGCCCGGATGCCGTGCTGGTCGATCTCGCCCTCGCGCAGGGCAGCGGCCTCGCCCTGCTGCGCCGGCTGCGTACCACGCCCGGTCTGGCGCCGCGCCTGCTGGCGATGAGCAATCAACCTGCCGAACCCTACGCGGCGCTGTGCCGGCTGGCCGGCGCGGATGCATTCTTCGACAAGGGTGAGGATACCGGCACCCTGCTCGCCCAGCTCGCGAGCTGGATGCCGCCGCTACCGCTCGACGAGCCACGCCGCCGGCAACGGCTGCAGCAACTGCAGGTGCTGGACACGCTGGCCGAGCCTGCGCTGGATGCGATCGCCCGCCTCGCGGCACGCATCGCGCAGACCCCCGTCGGGGTGATCAGCCTGGTCGATGCGCACCGCCAGTGGTTCAAGGCGCGGGTGGGCACGGAGATCGAGTCCACCTCGCGCGCGGTCAGCTTCTGTGCGCACGCGCTGCTGCACGACGGGCTGCTCGAGGTCGAGGACGCGAGCCGTGACCCGCGCTTCGCCGACAATCCGCTGGTACGCGGCGACCCTGGCATCCGCTTCTACGCCGGGATGCCGCTGGTGATGCCCGGCGGCGAGGTGCTCGGCACCCTGTGCGTCATCGACCGCCAGCCGCGCCGGCTGGGCGAGACTGCGCGCGAGGCACTCGCCGTGCTGGCGCGCAGCGTCACCGATGAGCTCGAGCTGCGCCAGCGCGTGGCCGAGCTCGAGGAGGAGGTGGCCCGCCGCCACGAGGCTGAGGCGCGCATCATGCATCTCGCCACCCGCGATGCGCTCACCGGCCTGCCCAACCGCGCCGCGCTCATGGACCGCCTGCACCAAGGCATCCGCAGCGCGCAGCGCAGCGGCAACCTGCTCGGTGTGCTGTTTCTCGATCTCGATCGTTTCAAGTGGATCAACGACACCCTCGGTCACGACCTCGGCGACGCCCTGCTGCAGGAGATGGCGCTGCGCCTGAGCCGCGCGGTGCGCGAATCCGACACGGTGGCGCGGCTCGGCGGCGACGAGTTCGCGATTGTGCTCAACGAGCTCTGGCGGGTCGAGGATGCCGAGGCGGTGGCGGCCAAGCTGATCGATGTCGTCACCCAGCCGCTGCGCCTGCGCGGACATAACCTGCGCGTCGGTGGCAGCATCGGGGTGGCGGTGTATCCGTGTCAGGCCCACGACGAGGAGTCGCTGCTGCGCCACGCCGACCTCGCCATGTACCACGCCAAGGAGTCGGGCGGGAATCAGCACCAGCTGTTCTCTGCGCAGATGAACGCGCGGGCGGTGGAGCGCATGACCATCGAGTCGGAGCTGCGTGCGGGGATCGCCGCGGGCGAGCTGGAGCTGCACTATCAACCACAGCTGCGCCTCGACGACGGCCGGCTCTCCGGCATGGAGGCGCTCGTACGCTGGCGTCACCCGCGCCTGGGCCTGCTGCCGCCGGGGCGCTTCGTGGCGCTGGCCGAGGACACCGGGTTGATCTGGGAGCTCGGCCTGGCCGTGCTCGAACTCGCGGTGGTGCAGATGGCACAGTGGGCGCGCGCGGGATTCGAGGTGCCACGTGTGGCGGTGAACGTGTCGCCGGCGCAGTTGCGCCCGGAACTGGTCGACGAGATCGAAACGATCCTCGCCCGTCATGGGGTGCCGGCAAGCCGACTCGAGATCGAGCTGACCGAGAGCGCGTTGACTGCCGACGGCCCGGCGGTCAACGGGCTGCTCAAGGCCTTGCGTCACATGGGCGCGTCGATCGCGATCGATGATTTCGGCGTCGGCTACTCATCGCTGACCCTGCTGCGCCGGCTGCCGATCTCGGCGCTGAAGATCGACCGCAGCTTCGTCGCCGAACTGGACTCCAACAGCCAGGACCTCGCCATCGTCGAGGCGATCGTGAACATGGCGCACAGCGTGGGCCTGCGCACGGTGGCCGAGGGGGTCGAGCATCACGGCCAGCAGGCGGTGCTAGGCGTGCTCGGTTGTCAGGAGGGGCAGGGCTACCTGTTCGCCCGCCCACTCGATGCGCTGGCGGCGACGGACTGGCTGGCGGCGCGCGGTGCCAGCACGATTGACGAACCGGCCCTCATCGACTGTGTTTGAAGCGAGCGTGCACCGTGATCGGCGATCGGTCTGCGGTCGCCGAAGGCGTCTGCAGCGGGCCCCGGCGGTTCAGTGCGAGGTGGTGAGGACGCCAGCAACGCGCAGCGCTGCCGGCGGCGACGGGGTCGGGATCGTGGTGGCGCCGAGGAGGGCGCTCTGTTCGGCGAGCGTGAAGTTGCCGTAGCGCGAATCGTGGGTGATTTCCTCGCCGATCCAGGGCGGCAGGCAGAGCGGCGCCTGCTCGTGCGCCAACTCGACTTCGGCGACCACGAGGCCGGCGTGGCGGTCCTGGAACACGTCCACCTCGAACACATGACGGGCATGATCGACCAGGTAGCGCGTCTTGCGCACCACGCGCCCGGCGCAGTGCTGCACGATCATCTGGTGGGCGTCTGCGACCGGGATGGTGTATTCGAACTCGTCGCGGCTGAAACCCTGCTTGGGTGACTTCAGTGTGAGGAAGGCCCGCTCGCCGCGGATGCGTACCCGGGTGGACATCGAACCCGGCTCCTTGGCGAGATAGCCCTGGATGATGTGTTCGCCCTTGCGACCGTCAAGAATCCGTACGTCGCGGACCAGGAACCTGCGTTCGATCTCTCGCGCCATGGCGGGCAACCGGGTTGGTAGGGAGATCCGAATTGTAGCAAAGGATTTCCGTTTGGTTGTTGCGGCGCAATATTCGTCCATCGAGTCGGGCAGAGTGAACACCGCTGGAAGCCCGCAAGGCGGTCGAGCGGACTGCGTGCTGCGTGCGATCGCGCTGCGCCCGGGTGCAGCGGGACCACAGCACGCAGCCGATTGGCTAGACTGTCGAGTATTACCTTTACGGGATGGATCATGACCGCCCCCACCCTGATCGCACTCATTTCCCAGAAAGGCGGATCGGGCAAGACCACGGTGGCGATGCAGCTCGCCGCCGGCCTCGCCCTCGAGGGCTACCGTGTCGCGCTCGCCGATCTCGATCCGCAGGAGAGCGCCTCGCGCTGGGCCGAGTCGGCGCCGCCCGAAGCGCCCTTCCCCGCCAGCGTGGTGCGCCTCAGGGGCAGCGCCACCGAAATGGCGCAGGCGCTGCATCCGGTCGCCAACAAGGTCGACGTGGTGGTGATGGACTGCCCGCCCTCGATCGAACACCCGCACACGATGAGCGCGCTCGATCTGTGCGATCTCGCCCTCGTGCCGGTGGTGCCCGGCCCGACCGACCTGTGGGCGACGCGCGGCATCGAGCGCCTGATCCTTGACCGCCGCCACAGTCGCCCCGGCCTGCGCGGCGCGCTGGTGCCCAATCGCGTCACCCGCACCGCGCTGTCGGCCGATGTGCTCGATGTATTGAAGGATTTCACGCTGCCGGTGCTGGACGCCGCGCTGTCCCAGCGCAGCGCCTATGCGCTGAGCGCGGTGCGCGGCACCTCGGTGTTCGGCCTCGGCCGTGCCGCGGCGCCGGCGCAGGAAGAGGTCGGCCGGCTGGTGGCTGCCGTCGTCAGATTGATCGAGGAGTGAGCATGAGTGGCAGCAGCGCTGGCGTGCAGTCGAAATTGCGCGAGACCCTGGAGAAGGAAGACACCGCGCTCGCCGAGCGTACCCGGGCGGCGGTGACGCCCGCGGCCATTGTGTCGCCGGTCGCGACGGCGCGGACGGTGGCACGGACGGCGCGTGCGCTCGCGGTGAAGGCCGGGCCGGCGGTTGCCGCCGACGAGGCTGCCCGCCTCGAGGCCGAGCGTCGTGACAAGCACGAAAAGGTGGAGCGCGATTCGTTCTCGATGCCGGCCAGCGAGCACAAGCGCATCAAGGCGATGCGCGAGGCGCTCGGCAAGGCCGGCGTGCTCGCCAGCAAGTCCGAGGTGTTGCGCGCCGGCCTGGCCTTGCTTGCCGAGCGCGACGCCGCCGAGATCGCGCGCCTGGTCGCGGCGCTGCCCAAGGTCGCGAAGGGCAAGCGCAAAAAGCATTGAGAGGCCGCTTGCCCTGCCGGCGGCTTCAGTGCGCGCGCCCGAGCAGCCGGGCCCAGTAGCGCAGGCTGGCGGGGACGGTGTCGGCCGCTGCGCGCAAAAGGCCAGCCGTGGAGACGTGAGTGGCGAAGGCGCGCGAGTCGGCTGGCGCGAGCAGGCGGGCCGGCCACTCGGCGGCGAAGCGCCGCACGCCCAGGTCGAGCAGCGGCAGGTCGGCGTCTGTGCCGGCGCCGAGGTCGCCGAGCACGCCGGTGAGCGACAGCCAGCTCTTGCGGAACACCGCCAGTTGTTCGCCGAAGCCACTCGCGCCCTGCAGCGCGAGCACGTCGAGCAGGCCCACCAGCCAGTCGAAGCCGAGCGGACGGCCGCTGCGCACCAGATCGTCGAGCGCGCGGTCCACCGTGGTGGTGACCATCGGGGCGGTGTCTTCAAGCAGCCCGAGGCGGGTGAGTGCGCTGGCGATGCGGCGTGTGTCGAGGGCCATGGCGGCGAGCGCGACGTCCACCAGGGCCTCGCGCCGCGGCTTGTCCAGACATGCGGTGAGGCTCCAGTCGAGCACGGCGATGCGGCCGTCGTCGGCGAGCAGCAGGTTGCCGCCGTGCAGGTCGCCATGAAAGAGCGCGCTTTCGGCCGGTGACCAGAACGGACGGGCGAGCAGGCCGCCGACCAGGGCACGCCCGAGGCGGCGGGCTTCGTGCGGCGCCAGTGCTGCGTCGGCGAGCTTGGGGCCGTGGATGCGCTCCATCGCGGTCAGCGACGGCGTGCACCAGGGCAGCAAGGCGGGAACGAACACATGCGCGTCGTCGGCAAGCAGCGCAGCTGCGGCGCGCATGTGGGCCTGTTCGCGGTCGAGGCGGATCTCATGTGTCAGCAGCCGGCCGGCGGCGGCGAGGTGGTCGTGATAGTCGAGCGCCGGCAGGCCGAGTTGCGCGCCGCGGCGCACGAGGAAATCGCCGAGCGCGGGAAGAATGGCGAGCTCTTCGCCGAGCCGCTGCGCAAGGCCGGGCTTGAGCGCCTTGAGCACGCCCTCGCGGAGTTCCCCGTCCTCCCGCCACGAAAACGGCAGCACGATCGCGACGCTGCCCTCGGCGAGCGCGCGATCCGCCAGGTGCAGGCCGCTGCCGCTGCCAAGTTCGGCGCGGACATGGGCGAGCAGGGGCGCGATCGTGCCGGTCGCCGGCATGGACTCGAGCGCCTGCAGGGCGTGGCGCAAGCCGGCATCGAGGCCGGGATGGCGGGCAACGACCTGGCCTAGCTTGTGCAGTGTCGGGCAGTGCGCGAGCAGGGCGGCGATGCGCATGTCCGCGGAGGCCGCGCCGGCGAGGGCGAACTGTTCGGCGATGATAGCGGCGAGGCGCGTTTCGGGCAGGCGCTCGAGGAAAAAGGCCATCGCCTCGGCGAGCAGCGGACGCCATGCAGCGAGCGTTTCCGGTAGCAGCGCGTCCACCACGAGCGCCGCGAACAGCTCGGCTGCGAGGCCGGGCCCGGCGCTGGCGTTCGGGTCTGAGGGGGGCCCGGAGCGGGGGTCTGAGGGGGGAGTCATCGGGTGTTCTCCGGTCGGGGCAGCCTGTCCGCCAACTGAAACGGAAGCTTCATGCTGCGGTCCTTTTGCTTGCCTATACTTACATGCATGTTGCGTTGCAGCAACCTGCCTCCGGTTCTCCGGCTGAGCGCCGGAGCGGAGTCTGCCCCATCACCCTTGGAGTCGAATGATGAAAGTGACCGTGACCACCGCCGAGTTCTTCGCCACCCAGGAAGCCGGCATCGATGCCATCCACGCCCTCGCCATCGAAGGGCTCGAACAGGCCGGGCGCCTGAACGCGCTCAATCTGAGCGCACTGCGCGACGCCGCTGCCGAGGGCGCGCGCCAGGGACAAGCCCTCTTCGGCAGCGATGAGCCGCCGGAACTGAAACAGCTGCAGTACGACAGCCTCGAGCCGCTCATCGCGGGCCTCGTCGCCTGGGTGCGCGGCATCGGCGAAATCGCCTCCGATACGCATGCGCAGTTTCTCGCCATCACCCAGGGCTGGATTGCGCACAACAAGGCGGGGATGGACGCGGCGATGAGCGATGCCGCCGGCTCGGCGTCTGCTGGATCGCAGGCGATGTTCGCTGCCCTGCAGTCGGCCAACGAGATCGCCACGGCGCTCTATGAGCGGGCCGGCGATGCGGACGCGCCGGCCGCACTGGAGGGGGCCGATGCAGTGGCAGACGACAGCGCGGACAAAGCCGCCCGCCGAGTCGCGCGCG
>JBEOKH010000520.1:0-6860 GCA_040275625.1 Thauera sp.
AAGGAGCTCTTTGCGCAGGCCTTCCACAACAGCGGGCCGCGCGCCGACAAGCCCTTCGTCGCGCTCAACTGCGCAGCGGTGCCCGAGACCCTGATCGAATCCGAGCTCTTTGGCTACGTCGGCGGCGCCTTCACCGGTGCGCGCAAGGAAGGCTCGATCGGCAGGATCCAGCAGGCGCATGGCGGCACGCTCTTCCTCGACGAGATCGGCGACATGCCGCTGGGCATGCAGGCCCGTCTGCTGCGCGTGCTGCAGGAGCGCTGCGTGACGCCGGTCGGCTCGCTCAAGGCCATTCCGGTCGACATCTCGCTGGTGTGCGCGACCCACCGCGTGTTGCGCGATGCGGTGGCGCGTGGCGAATTCCGCGAGGACCTCTATTACCGCGTCAACAGCCTCACCGTGACCCTGCCGGCGCTGCGCGAGCGCAGCGACATCCGCAGCATCGTCGAGCGCGTCCTCGCCCGCGAGTGTCGCGAGGCCGGGGTGCAGGAGGTGTGGATCGGCGACGAGGTGATGCGCTTCGTCGAGCGCCACGGCTGGCCAGGCAACGTGCGACAGCTGCAGAACGTGATCCGGGTCGCGGTGGCGCTGCTCGACGAGGGCGAGCGCGAGATCCGCCCCGAGCATCTGCCCGAGGACCTGTTCCTGGCCGACCCCGCGGACGGTGGCAAGACGCCTGCCTGTGCGCAGCCCGAGCCGGTGCACGTGCCGGTGGTCGCGCCGGTGGCGGTCGAGATGCCGCAGGCGTGCGGTGCGAAACGACTTGATCAGCTCGAGATCGAACTGATCGAGCGGGTGATGCGCGAGGCCGGCGGCAACCTCTCGGCGGCGGCGCGCACGCTCGGGGTGAGCCGCAACCGTCTCTACCGCAAGCTCGGGCGCGCCGGCGGGGCTTCCTGAGCCGGGTATTCCCGCCTTGGCGGCGGGCAGGTACGACTTATGCTTGTAGTTGCATAGGTGAGCCGTGGTGTACGCTGCCCCTGCCTCGGCGACCGAGCGCAAGAACCAACAATCACAAGGAGACGATCGATGTGGAAAGCACTGCACATTGATCCCGCGAAGTGCACCGGCTGTCTGCAATGCGAGATGGCCTGTTCGTACGAGCACACCGGGGTCATCAATCCGAGCAAGTCGCGCATCAAGGTGTTCAACTTCGAGCACGAGGGCCGCAAGGTGCCCTACA
Organism: Thauera sp.; assembly: GCA_040275625.1. Taxonomy (GTDB): domain Bacteria; phylum Pseudomonadota; class Gammaproteobacteria; order Burkholderiales; family Rhodocyclaceae; genus Thauera. Next base: position 1,184 of record JBEOKH010000520.1, read on the forward strand.
CCTGTACCCAGTGCACCGAGGCCTGGTGCCTGAATTCCTGTCCGGTGGACGCGATCCGCATCGACCTCGCCACCGGCGCCAAGATGGTGTTCGAGGACACCTGCGTCGGCTGCAAGGTATGCACGATCGCCTGCCCGTTCGGCACGATCAATTACAACCAGGACAGCGGCAAGGTGCAGAAGTGCGACCTGTGCGAGGGCAACCCCGCCTGCGCCAGCGCCTGCCCGACCGGCGCCATCACCTATGTGGACGCCGACTGGACCGGCATCGACAAGATGCGCGCCTGGGCCGCCAAGGCCAACACCCCGGCTTCGGCCGCTGCCTGAGGAGGATCCGTCATGGGATGGAATCGCAAAGTCCTGCGCGTGAACCTCACCGCAGGGACCTGTACTGAAGAAGCGCTGAACATGCAGTGGGCCGACGAATACCTCGGCTCGCGCGGCCTGGCCACCAAGTACCTGGTGTCCGAGACCGACCCCACGGTCGACCCGCTGTCGCCCGACAACAAGATGATCATGGCCACCGGGCCGCTCACCGGCACCATGGCCTCCACCGGCGGGCGCTACACGGTCGTCACCAAGGGGCCGCTCACCGGCGCGATCGCGTGCTCGAACTCGGGCGGCTTCTTCGGCGCCGAGATGAAGTTCGCCGGCTGGGACATGGTGATCTTCGAGGGCAGGTCGGCCAAGCCGGTGTGGCTCTACATCGAGAACGACAAGGCCGAGCTGCGTGACGCCTCCGGTCTGTGGGGCAAGAGTTGCTGGGAGACCGAGGAGAAGATCAAGGAGACGCTGCAGGATCCGCTGGTGCGCATCTCCTCGATCGGCGTCTCGGGCGAGAACCAGGTGCTCTATTCCTGCATCGTCAATGACCTGCACCGCGCCGCCGGACGCTCGGGCGTGGGCGCGGTGATGGGCTCGAAGAACCTCAAGGCGGTGGCGATCCGCGGCACCAAGGGCGTGTCGGGCATCAAGGACTTCGGCGCCTTCCTCAAGGCGACCAATGAGGCCAAGAAGGTGCTCGCCGACAACGCGGTCACCGGCCAGGGCCTGCCCAAGTACGGCACCCAGGTGCTGATGAACGTGATCAACGAGATCGGCGCGCTGCCCACCCGCAACCACCGCGACGTGCAGTTCGAGGACGCCTCGAAGATCTCCGCCGAGGCCATGCACGAGAAGCGCGCGTCCGACGGCAAGACCCACCTGGTCACCAACGCCGCCTGCTTCGGGTGCACCATCGCGTGCGGGCGCATCTCCGAGATCGACAAGACCCACTTCACGGTCAAGAACAGCCCGAAGTACTGGGGCGCATCCGGCGGCCTGGAGTACGAAGCGGCGTGGGCGCTCGGCGCGGCAAATGGCGTGGGCGACCTCGAGGCGCTGCAGTACGCCAATCTGATCTGCAACGAGCAGGGCATGGACCCGATCTCCTTCGGTGCCACCGTAGGCGCGGCGATGGAGCTCTACGAGCTGGGCATCCTGACCGACGAGATCATCGGCATGGCGGCGCCCTTCGGTTCGGCCGAGGCGCTGGCGAAGATGGTGGAGATGACCGCGCTCGGCGAGGGCTTCGGCAAGGAGCTCGGCCTGGGCAGCAAGCGCCTGTGCGAGAAGTACGGCCGTCCCGAGCTGTCGATGAGCGTCAAGGGCCAGGAATTCCCCGCCTACGACTCGCGCGGAATCCAGGGCATGGGCCTCGCCTACGCCACCTCCAACCGCGGCGCCTGTCACCTGCGCGGCTACACCGTGGCCTCGGAAGTGCTCGGCATCCCGGTCAAGACCGATCCGCTCACCACCGACGGCAAGCCCGAGCTGGTGAAGGCCTTCCAGGACGCCACCGCGGTGTTCGACTCGGCGGGCATCTGCGTGTTCACCAGCTTCGCGTGGACCCTGGCCGACGTGCAGCCGCAGGTCGCCGCCGCGTGCGAGGGCGACTGGAGCATGGAGAAGCTGAACGAGGTGGGTGAGCGCATCTGGAACATGGAGCGCATGTTCAACAACGCCGCCGGCTTCACCGCCAAGGACGACAACCTGCCGCCGCGCCTGACCCAGGAGCCGGCGAAGACGGGGCCGGCGAAGGGTCTGGTCAATGGTCTGGCGAAGATGCTGCCCGAGTACTACCGGGTGCGCGGGTGGACGCCCGGTGGCGAGCCGACCGCCGAGACGCGGGCGCGTCTGGGCCTGTGAGGCCGCGCTGTGATCGTTACGACCACGATCGGCTCGCCCTGTAGGAGCGCTGGAAGGCGCGAACGACGGCATCCCGGACCGCAGAGAGGTCCCTGGGACCCCGTTCGCGCCTTCCGGCGCTCCTACGGGGGGTGGCGGGCGTGGTTGTTCACCTTCGAAGTGTTTCACTCGAGGATGCTTCAATGAAACACCTGATTCTCGGCAACGGCCCCGCAGGCGTCGTTGCTGCCGAAACCCTGCGCAAGGTCGCGCCGGCCGACGACATCCTGATGGTCGGCTTTGAAGACGCGCCGCCGTATTCGCGCATGGCGATTCCCTACCTGCTCGAAGGCAACATCGACGAGGCGGGCACGTATCTGCGCAAGGACGCCGGTCATTTCGAGCGCCTGCGCATCCGCCAGCTGCGGGGCCGCGCGGTGGCGCTCGACACCGCCAAGCGCAAGGCGCTGTTCGACGACGGCCACTTCGAGCACTACGACCGCCTGCTGATCGCCACCGGCTCGCATCCGGTGCGCCCGCCCATCCCGGGCGTGGACCTGCCCTCGGTGCATACTTGCTGGACGCTCTCCGATGCGCGCGCGATCGCCGCGCACGCCAAGCCCGGCGCGCGCGTGCTGCAACTGGGCGCCGGCTTCATCGGCTGCATCATCATGGAAGCGCTGGCGAAGTGCGGCGTCCAGCTCACCGTGGTGGAGATGGGCGACCGCATGGTGCCGCGCATGATGACGCCCAAGGCCGGCGGCATGATCAAGCGCTGGGTCGAGGACAAGGGCATCCGCGTGCTCACCTCGGCCGGGGTGCAGCGCATCGACCGCGGCAGCGAGGTGGATAGCGATGCGCCGCTGGTGGTGAGCCTGTCCACCGGCGACCGCCTCGACTGCGACCTGGTCATCGTCGCCGCGGGCGTGGCGCCCAACGTCGGCTTTCTCGACGAGACGCCGGTGCATGTCGCCAAGGGCGTGCTGGTCAACGACCACATGGAGACCAGCGTGCCCGGCATCTTCGCGGCGGGCGACGTGGCCGAGGCGCCCGATCTCTTCACCGGCGCCCACCTGGTGTCGGCGATCCAGCCCAACGCCGCCGACCAGGCGCGTATCGCCGCCACCAACATGGCACGCGACCTCGTGCACGAGTCGCGCCTCAACGGCGTGCTGGCGATCAACGTGCTCGACACGCTCGGGCTGATCTCGTCCTCCTTCGGCCAGTGGTGGGGCGAAAAGCCCGAGGCCGGCGGCAGCGGCGTGGAGATGGTCGACGAGGCGCGCTACCGCTACCTGAGCCTGCAGTTCAAGGACGACGTGCTGGTCGGCGCCACCTCGATCGGGCTCACCCAGCACGTGGGTGCGTTGCGCGGGCTGATCCACGGCCAGGTGAAGCTTGGCGACTGGAAGGACCGCCTGCTCGCCAACCCGCTCGCCTTCGTCGATGCCTACGTCGCGCGCAGCCAGCAGCCGATGGCGCTCGCGCGCTGAGGAGGCGATCTTGGAGACTCGCGTGACGATCCGCATCGCCTTCAAGCTCTTTGCCTCGCTGTCGGACTACCTGCCCGACGGCCACCGCGGCAACCGCCTCGAACTCGAGGTGGACGAGGGCACGACCGTGGCGGAGATGATTCGCCGCTACAACGTGCCTGAGCGCAGCGCCCACCTTGTGCTGGTCAACGGCCACTTCGTGCCGCCCTCCGAGCGCGCGCGCAGGCGGCTCGCGGCGGGTGACGAGCTCGCGATCTGGCCGCCGATCGCCGGCGGCTGAGCGGTGGCTTTCATCAACGGCCCGGTGCCCGAGTCGCTCGAGCGCCGGGTCACCGCCAGCGCGCGCGAATGCGAGCGCGACCTGCGCCAGGCCTGGCCCACGGTCGCGGGCAGCGCCGATGGCCTGTGCTTCACCCTGCATGACGGCGCCCAATCCCTCGCCATCGACGTCGAGCCCGCCGGTGTACGCCGGCTGGGCCTGTTCGAGCTGCCGCAACTGGTTGTGCGCTACCGCTTCGGTCCGGGCGAGGAGGGCGCGCGCCGCGCCTTGCTGGCGCGGCTCGATCGCGCGATGCAGAAGGGAGGCGGTTGATCTGCGCGTCAATCAATCCTTGGAGTTCGAGCAATGAGCAAGGCATACGTCGTCGGTCACATCACGGTGAAGAACGCGCAGATGTGGGCCGAGTATCGGAGCAAGGTTCCGCAGACCCTGGCTCCGTGGGGCGGAGCGCTGGTTTTTCGCGGCCAGCGGGTGGCGACGCTTGCGGGAGAAAGCCCGCACACGGACATTGTCGTCATCGGTTTTCCCAGCGTCGAGGCGGTGAGCAACTGGTTTTCGTCGCCGGCCTATCAGGCGCTGATCCCGCTTCGGGAGCAAGCCGCCGACGTGCTGCTGCTGTCCTGCGAAAGCTAGTCCGGGGCGTGTTTCGCGCCCGCCTCGACAACGCCCGGGCAAGGCGCCGCCGCAGCACGCAGCATCCGCGCGCTGCGTTCCGGCGGGTGCAGGGTTTCGGGTATGCTCCCCGCCGATGTCTGCCTTCGCCGCCACCTTCTCCGACGCGCTTGCGCTGCTCACCACCTTCGACCACAACGTGGCCGCGATCGTGGCGCTGTCGCTGCAGGTCAGCGGGGCGGCAGTGGTCCTCGGCACGCTGATCGGCCTGCCGCTCGGGGCCTGCATTGCGGTGGGGCGCTTTCCGGGCAAGAGCACGCTGTCGGTGCTGATCAACGGCATGATGGGCCTGCCCTCGGTGGTGGTGGGGGTGGTGGTGTACCTCTTCCTGTCGCGCTCGGGGCCGTTCGGCGGGCTCGGCATGCTGTATTCGCCAGCGGCGATGGTGGCGGCGCAGACGCTGCTGGTGGTGCCGCTGATGGCGGCGATCACCCGCCAGGTGGTGGATGACGTGTGGCAGCGCTACGCCGAGGAGCTGCAGGTGATGCGCTTCTCGTGGTGGGACAGCGTCACCACGCTGCTCCACGACTGCCGCCATTCGCTGCTCGTGGCGGTGCTTGCCGGCCTCGGGCGGGCGATGAGCGAGGTGGGCGCGGTGATGATCGTGGGCGGCAACATCGACGGCGCCACCCGCGTGATGACCACCGCGATCGCGCTCGAGACCAGCAAGGGCGACCTGGCGCTGGCGATCGCGCTCGGCGTGGTGCTGATCCTGATCATCCTTGCGCTCAACGCGCTCGCCTTCGGGCTGCGCCACTGGGCGATGCGGCGCTTCGGCTGAGGACAGCGATGGCGATCCTTCCGCTGCGCATCCGCGACCTGCGCTACGCGCCCAACGGCCGCGAGGTGCTCGCCGGTATCGACCTCGAGCTCGGCGACGAGGGCATCACCCTGGTGCTGGGCCCCAACGGTGCGGGCAAGAGCGTGCTGCTGCGCACGATCTGTGGCCTGGTCGAGCCAAGCTCCGGTGTGCTGGCCTGGGGCCGGGACGGTGGGTCGCGGCCGCAGCAGGGGGTGATGATGGTGTTCCAGCACCCGATGATGCTGCGCGCCTCGGTGCTGCAGAA